>NZ_JBLWFS010000016.1:0-91814 GCF_048323755.1 Alkalihalobacterium sp. APHAB7 | reverse complement strand
TGGGCTAATCTCTTGTGTCCAACATTACAACAAAGTACATGCTTAGTATAAAATTGAACCGCCGTATACGGAACCGTACGTACGGTGGTGTGAGAGGTCGGAGGTTAATCACCTCCTCCTACTCGATTATTTTTTATTATTTAGTGCTGTTAATGAGTATTGTTTATTTCACACGATTCTTTTTATTTTAAAAGAGATGAATTTTGGATAAGAAGCGATGGAATTAAAATACTAAACGTAAATGCTGACACAATGAAAAGGAGGTCGATACACAATGGGCAGCCAAACGGGCATTATCGTTCAACGTTCATTACAGGCGCTGTTAAAAGACACAAGTTTTTTGCCAAACTTGCAAGGCGACACAAGAGAACAAGCTTTTCATTCACTCGCAGCGATCCTGTCAACGCCAAATCATGTCCACAAGTCATTTTTACGAATCCCATTAGAAAATGGAAAGGTCGTAAGAATACCTGCTTATCGTATTCAACATAATAATACGCTCGGTCCATATAAAGGCGGCATCAGGTTTCACGAACTCGTTAACGAAGATGAGGTAACCAACTTAGCAGCACTGATGACACTAAAAAATGCGTTACATGAGGTACCTTTTGGTGGTGGTAAAGGCGGGGTGATTATCGATCCTCGTAATTTTACAGAAAAGGAACTCCTGCTCATATGTAAGAAATATGTTCAATACTTTAGTGATATTTTAGGTCCGGATAAAGATATTCCTGCTCCGGATGTTGGAACAGGCGATCGAGAAATGGATTGGATGACCGCAGAATATAAAACGATCCGACCCGGGAAGCCGTATCGTGGAAGCTTTACGGGGAAAAGCGTCGTAAATGGCGGGTCTTTAGGACGAAGAGAAGCGACAGGAAAAGGGGTTTATTTTACTTTTCGTTATCTACTTGCAGACTTTATAAAAGAACAAAGAAAATGGTTGATTGAAAATGGAAACCAGTATGCAAAAACAGCTTTAGATTGCGCCGAACGCCCTTTGAAAATAGCGGTTCAAGGCTTCGGAAATGTAGGCTCAGTCGCTGCCCTTGAAGCTTACCATTGTACGCATTTACAAAGTAATATCGTAGCCGTTAGTGATCGAAACGTCACTTTATACAATTCAGAAGGATTAAATATTCCTGCGTTAATTGAAGCCGCGGTTAAAAATAATAATGACCTTCCGACTACAGAAGCGGAACTTGAGCAATTTAATATCAAGGCAAATATTTTAAATAGAGAAGACGTTCTTTATTTGGATATTGAAGTACTCATCTTAGCAGCACTTGAAGACCAAATTCACAAAGACAATGTCGATCAAATACTGGCGAAAATCATTGTAGAAGGGGCAAACGCACCAGTAACTGGTGACGCTGACCTTGTATTAAATGAAAAGGGCGTCATTATTATACCTGATATATTAGCGAACGCTGGTGGGGTCATCGTTTCCTACTTCGAATGGCTCCAAGGACGGGAAACTCAATTCTACAGTGAAGAAGAAGTATTTAAGCTTCTATACGATAAGATGACAGGAACGATGAGTACGATTTTACCGCAATACTTTGGCGACCCATTTTCTTTGAGAGAAAATTGTTACATCC
This sequence comes from Alkalihalobacterium sp. APHAB7, assembly GCF_048323755.1. Classification (NCBI taxonomy): domain Bacteria; kingdom Bacillati; phylum Bacillota; class Bacilli; order Caryophanales; family Bacillaceae; genus Alkalihalobacterium; species Alkalihalobacterium sp. APHAB7. The sequence continues at coordinate 90,213 of NZ_JBLWFS010000016.1, read as the reverse complement.
ATGCGGTGATGAAATTATCAACGATTATTTATCGCCAAGGAAAATTATAAGCAACTTTAGAACATGGAAAAAAACACTCTAAAAATAGGAATGGTTTATACAAATGAAAAAACGATTATTCTTTACCTCTATGACGTTATGTTTACTTGTCTCTGTCTTTGTCACTGCGGTACCTGTTGCTGCGAAAGACGATCATAATCAAGTCTCGTTTATCGTCAAGGCTTCTAGTCAGTCTGTTTATCAGTCCATAACAACCGTACAGTCTGATGAATTATTTCAAGAAATCGTCAAGGCAACATCAACACCTATAAAGGACGTGCCGTTTTCGAGTCATTATTTATTGTTCGTTGAGAATGGTCTTGTCCGGGTTTTAATTGCGGATGAAAACGGGCAGCTGTTTGACGTTCAACAAAAAAGGAAAATCAATGTGAAACCACGAACGGCTCAACTGATTACAGGTCACTTTAAGACGTTGCAATCAGACCATTTTGGAACGATGTTAACGTGGGAAGAAGCGACGAAAATGATTCCTAAATACACGTCTTTTAAAATTACAGACCTTGAAACGGGATTGAGTTTTAACGCACAAAGGCGTGCCGGGAGTAAGCACGCAGACGTACAACCGTTAACCCATCAAGATACAAAAATAATGAAAGCGATCTATGGTGGCAAATGGAGTTGGAACAGGCGGGCCATCTTAGTTCATGTGAACAATCAAGTGCTCGCGGCTTCGATGCACGGAATGCCTCATGGAAAAGGTGCCCTAGCGAATGGGTTCCCAGGGCATTTTTGCATTCATTTTCAAGGCAGCACAACACATCGATCCAAGAATACAGATTTAGCCCATCAAGTAATGGCACATAAAGCAGCTGGACAATTAAATTTATTTACTAAACAACTTTCTGCTGAAAAAGTCATTGAGCTGTTTTTAATCGCTATTCATCAAAAGGATACCGACATTTTAAGCCTTATTTATCAAGGCGACGCCCATTCCATTCCAATTGATCAAATCGTAGCGATTCGAAAAATGGACAAAAAACATAAGCCGGTTAAGGAGAAACCGTTTATTTATCAAATACCAGTAACGTATAAGTATCAAACAAAAGATGGTCCGATCATCGAGGAGACATTCTTATTTACCGTGATGCGGAAATCACCAACAGACGAATGGAAGCTTGTGCACGTCCCTTTTCACTAAAATTAAAATAATGACATCTCCAAGTGCATACAATGAAAAAGCTTATCGAACCCCAGTTCATAAAGCTTTTTCTTTTTTATGGCTTTATGGTAGCAGGCACCTTTACAACACTGCAGTGTTAAAGGTGCCTGCTACCCTAGTGAAATAGTGAGTATTAAAGAAATAGGGGAAGGAAACAGCGGGTTCACTGACGAATATATCGAAATTTCAAAAAATACTGTAAGCAGATGATTAGATATTTATTTCGAAACCCGATATATTAATACTATTACCATTTTTTATGTTCCATCTTTCACATCATGGCATACACGACCAACATTCGGGGAAATGAAAAATCAAAATCAACTTAAGAGGAGGCTTACTATGAATACTTTCAAAAGGCTCAAAGAATTTTATTGGCCTTATAAGAACTTTTTTATCGGTTCAATGCTTTTTTTAATCGTCGTCACTGCGATCACTGTTATGTATCCGATCATTTTGAAAATTACGATTGATGACGTTATTTTAGCAGGAAACTCTTCGTTAGTTCCTTACATTGCGTTTGGATTTATTTTATTAATGGTTCTTAAAGGGTTTGCGACGTATTATCATCAATTTTTAGGGGACTTATTTGGCGTTCGTGCTGTTTATGAATTACGAAATGCCTTATACAAAAAGCTTCAATATTTGCCGTTTCGCTATTATGATAATGCGAAGACAGGGGACCTCATGTCACGGCTTACTGCTGATGTTGAAGGTTTCCGATTCTTTTTATCATTTGGTTTTGCGCAACTCTTAAACCTAGTATTAATCGTCAGTTTTAGTTTTAGTATCATGCTGTACTTTAGTGCTCCACTGGCACTCGTGACGCTGGCATCCATGCCTTTTTTAATTTTAACCGTTTACCGCTTTGATAAAAAAGTCCATCCAGCGTTTAAACATATTCGAAAGTCATTCGGAAGTTTGACAACAAAAGTTCAAGAAAATATCAGCGGAATGAACACGGTAAAATCTTTATCACGTGAGGATTTTGAGATTGATAATTTCGTAGATAAAAATAGTGATTATAAAAATAAGTCCATCGATACATCAAATATTTGGGCAAAGTACTTTCCGATTATGGAACTCATTGGACAACTATGTGTTGTGTTCCTTCTTGGTTATGGTGGTTGGCTTGTCATTCAAGGTGCCTTGCAACCGGGTGAACTCGTCGCGTTTTTCTCATTAGTTTGGTACATCATTGGCCCATTAATGAATCTTGGCTTTATTATTAATACCTTTTCACAATCAAAAGCATCTGGAGAGCGGTTATTAGAAGTACTTAATGAACCAGAAGATATTCGTGATGCGGATCAACCGTTAGAAACTTCGATCAAAGGCCATGTTCAGTTTAAAAATGTTAGTCACCAATATAACAGCGAAGAAGAACTGGCACTCAATGATGTCTCATTTGAAGCACCTCCTGGAAAAATCATCGGGTTAATTGGTGCGACAGGATCCGGGAAAACAAGCTTAACTCAACTCATTTCACGTTTCTACGAGCCAAACGAAGGAGAAATTCTTATTGATGGCCGTGACATTAAAGAGTATTCGTTAAAATCATTGCGTCACCATATTGGTGTCGTGTTGCAGGAGTCGTTTTTATTTTCATCGTCTATTCGCGACAATATTGCTTACGGAAATCCAGAAGCAACGATTGAACAAATTATTGAAGCCGCAAAGCGAGCCCAAGCTCATGAGTTTATTATGGAATTACCAGAAGGTTACGACACCGTTTTAGGTGAGCGTGGGATGGGCTTATCAGGCGGACAAAAGCAACGGATTGCTATTGCTCGCTCGATCCTTATTGACCCGAGTATCTTAATTCTTGATGACGCAACGAGTGCGGTTGACATGAAAACAGAAGGAAAAATACAAGCGGCTTTTCGCGAAGTTATGGCAGGGAGAACAACGTTTATTATTGCACATCGAATTTCTTCCCTGAAACATGCAGATGAAATCCTTGTTTTAGATAACGGTGAAGTCGTTGAGAGAGGTACACACGAGCAATTAATTGCAAACGAAACAGGGATATACCGTAGAATTTATGATATTCAATATCAGGACCAACACGCCTTTCAACAAACACAACTGGGGGTGAGCTCATGACGGAAAAGTCGCACAGATCGAAGAAGAACGATCGTTTCCATTATTCACTCGACTCAGCGATCGAGAAGCCGTTTAACTGGCCACAAATGCTTCGCTTATTTAGTTATATGAAGCCGTATTCCAAAAAACTTTTACCTCTTGCGATTATCGCAATGATTATTTCAACCGCAGTTCGACTGACCACTCCTGTTTTAATCGGGGTATATGCACTAAACAATGTGATCTACCAACGTGATATGAATGCGCTCGTTCATGTCGTTGTTATTATAGCTGGACTCTACATGCTGTCATGGCTTGCGAACACACTTCGAATACGTTGGATGAATATGCTTGGACAAAATGTCATCTATGACCTACGACAAAGTTTATTCAAGCACATCCAGCGTTTGTCGCATCGCTTTTTTGACCAACGATCAGCGGGCTCAATTCTCGTTCGTGTCACGAATGACGTCAACTCCCTTCAAGATTTATTTACGAATGGGGTTATTAATCTATTAATGGACGTACTTTTACTCATCGGTATTTTCATCATTCTCTTTGTCTACAGCCCAGAGCTTACATTAGCGATTATGGTGATTTTACCGATTATGTTTGTGATATCGACGAGCTTACGAAGAAAAATTCGTCGTTCATGGCAAGTCGTACGTATCAAACAATCACAAATTAACTCTCACTTGAATGAAAGTATTCAAGGCATTCGTGTTACTCAATCATACACACAAGAACGTGAGAATATGGCGTTCTTTAATGAAATGAATGAAGATAATTTCAAAGCTTGGCGAAATGCGACGCAACAAAATGCGATGTTCCGCCCATTTGTTGAAATGTCCAATGCAATCGGTACAGCGATTTTAATTTGGTACGGTGTCACCTTAATTCAATCTGGAAGTATTGATATTGGTACTTTTGTTATGTTTGCCTTTTTCTTAGGTATGTTCTGGGAGCCGATTTCAAGGCTAGGGCAAGTATACAATCAGTTACTCATGGGAATGGCTTCTTCAGAACGTATCTTTGAATTTTTAGATGAAAAACCTTCTGTTCCTGAAAAAGAAGGGGCACAGGACATTAAACAAATGAAAGGACATATAACATTCGAGGATGTCGAATTTGCTTATGATGCGAAGCGAAAAGCTTTAGACGGAATTAATCTCGAAATGAAGCAAGGGGAAACCGTTGCCCTAGTCGGCCATACAGGATCTGGAAAAACTACGATCGTCAATCTCATTTCAAGGTTTTACGACCCGACCAGTGGTTCTGTCAAAATTGACGGTCATGATTTACGCGACTTAACATTGGATAGTATTCGCCAACAAGTAAGTATCGTTCTTCAAGATACATTTATTTTCTCAGGAACGATTATGGAAAACATTCGTTTTGGACGGCCGGATGCTACAGACGAAGAAGTCAAACGAGCAGCCGAAATGGTCGGCGCAAGCGCGTTTATTGAGCAATTAAAAAATGGCTACAAAACCGAAGTGGAAGAGCGGGGGAACATTCTTTCAGTAGGCGAGCGGCAATTACTATCGTTTGCTCGTGCGTTACTAGCGGATCCGCAAATTTTAATCTTAGATGAAGCGACAGCAAGTATCGATACTGAAACAGAACAAAAAATTCAAAATGCTCTACAAACACTACTCAAGGGCAGAACAGCAATTATTATTGCCCATCGTCTGTCGACCATTCGTGAAGCCGATAACATTATCGTTCTAGATCACGGGCAAATCGTAGAACAAGGCAATCATGAGGCACTCATGAACCACCAAGGCCATTATTACAACCTCGTTCGAGCGCAGTTTCAGGCGATGGAAGCGAGTTAACTTGAAATAGAGCAGTCGCATAACCCAAAAGATGTAGTTGTAATCTGATGTACAACTGCATCTTTTTTATGATGAGGTAAACAGACACTGAGAGTTTTCCTCTTTGCTTTTAAAAAATTTAATTTTAAAATTGTTCTTTAATGAAAAAATTAGAATATATTTAAGGTGGTGAAACTAAGGAGGTTTGACAACATGGCCAAGGTGATATTTTTCTACCAACAACCAAAAGACCTAGATGGATTCGAAGCCTATTACTCTCAAGTTCATCACCCTTTATTGAAAATGTTTCCTAATAGTAATAGTGTATCTATCCATCGTGTCATTCGAACAAAAAATACCGACCTAAACCTCTACTTGCTTGTAGAACTCCAATTTGAAAGCTTAGAAATATTGCAACAATCAATAGTTAGTCCCGAAGCTGAAATGGCTATAAAAGACCTTGAAAACTTGACGCAGTATTTAACTCACCCACCAATTATGTCAATTGTTAACTGAATTAAATTTGAAAAACTACCTTTGATAAGGTAGTTTTTTTGCTTAATAAATGATGGTTAATTATATAAGGCTTTTTTCAAAAGATTGTTGCTATTAGCTATTGGACCGTAACCAAGCGAAAGCTTGGTTCTTCACGCTTTAGCGTGAAGCTTTTGAATATAAATCAGCCAGATGGATAAATGAATTTATCCATTAGGGCTGATTTATATTCAAAAAAAGGTCGAATAGCAAAAAGTTTACGAAAACAGCCAAAAATAAAGCAAGAATTTAGTATACCTAAATAATTGCAGGGTGGTATTATATTCATATATTATTTTAATTTTGTGTAGATCAAAAGTAGCATCCTATACATGACTTTTACAAGTTGAAAGAAAAGAGGAACCCGTTTTGTTAAAGAGAAAGATTAAGTTTCCACTCGTAATGGATAACCATGTCCAAGTAAGAACAATAGATGAATTAATGCAACACTTCCATATTCGATCTGTGCTTGATTATTATTTTGACGGTAGATTGCGAACTTGGCTAGACCATCGATATTATAAGGAACTCGTAGAAAAAGTCGACCAACTCGCAAACCTACAAGTTGAAATCATCCCCTATGAGATATGCAGTATATTTGGAGTAGAGGTACCTCAGGAGGAAAAAAAAGCGATTAAAGAATATTTGAAAGAACGTCAAAAGGTAGAGTTAGTACACCAATGGAGTAATAATCCCAATTTACTAAAAAATTTACACTTAATTGCCTTATCACAAAAAGAATTAGACGAACTTTTGCAATCGACAGAAACGACACCAGACCGAGTTATCTACCTATTAGGAGAGCGGTTTGAAATTACAGAAGGAAACCGAAACATAAAATATATTGGAATTAATAAGCCGACAGTTTATTTAAAAGGTCTCGCCACTTTTAGTGCAAAAAATAATAATATTTCTCTTACGAACACATTAATTACCGCTGTAAAAGAAACGAAGCTAATTATTCAAAATAAATACATAATACAAAATGAGTTTACTTCTTTTATTCACGTTAAAAACGATTATAAATCGTTAGTTTCCATTATTGAGGAAGAAAAAGGCGGGTTTTATTACGAAAGTAAGCGACGGACATGTCCCGGGATAAGAACAGCGGAAATGGTATATATCCATCAAGATATTATTGCAGTTATCGACAAATATAAAAAAGACGGAGTATCGTTCTTAGATGTCATATCTGGAGAAGAAAGAAGCGGAGTATCCGCAGATCGCTTTCTTACAAATAAATATGAACATCTCTTTCAACCAGAGCTTGATATGAACATACCTCCCAAAAGAGTGCTGCAATGCTTTAAATTAGATCAAAGGTTTAATAGTTTAGTTCATGTATATGATGGTACTGTTTATACCCATAAGATAAGAGAATATCCGTCTCCTAGAATACAATTTGCAAGATACGCAATAACCGATGGTGCTATTTTAAAAGAAGGTGAGCTGAAAATAGAAGACATAAATGAGTTTTCATCTTCTGTTTATCAAGGTGAATTATTTTACTGTACAAATGTATATAGCAATTTAAACGAAATTACATCAACAGATGGTCATAACATTGAAGTCGAAGGAGAAGTTGAAGACTTTGTGATTACTGACAATAAAATTATAGTGTTAAGTCGGAACTACGATTACTCTTTTAAGAACGGATTTATTGTAGTCTATGATCTTGATACTGGAGCACTGTTACAGAGGCAAAAAATTCATGAAAGTAAAATTACCCTGATCAAAGCATTTGATGATCAATTTGTTACAGTATGCACAGATCGAAAAGTGAAAGTGTGGGATAGTGAATTTTTAACGGTTAATTCCGAAATAGATATACCCAACCTGACTTCCACAGCTTCATTCCTAAATACACCTTCTCATACGTATGATGTGGACTTAAGCGATGATCATTTGGCAATTTTATTTGAAGGGCGAATTTATATTTACGAATAGTTGGTCTTAGTAAGAAAAAGTAGGAGTGAAATTATTCATGCTAGAAACAATCGAAAAAAAAATACTACATTACGTCGATGCACAGTACCCGTTGCTTTATTTAAATACATTTGAAGAAACGAAAATTGATACAATTGTTCAAAATGTTGCTTATGGACGAGAAATTTTGGAATGGAATGCTTCTAAAGGTTTGGTTAATTTCAAAACGAAGACGCCCTTACTCCAGGAAGAGTTGAAGACCTTGGACGATACCTTAGCCTTCTTAACCCTTGACGATGATCTAGAGGGAAAAATACTAGTGATCAAAGACATTCATCATTTTATAGAACAACCCATTATCGTTAGTCAACTTAAAGAGCTAGCTATTAAAATATACAAAGGAATGGAAACTGTCATTTTCTTTGTATCACCGATTTTAAAAGTTCCAATTGAATTAGATAAGTATACGACCATCGTTGAAATTACTTATATGAATGAAGTTGAAATTAAGGAATTAATTCAACGTTTCTTAGAAGAAAATGAACTGGAAGCTATAAATGAAATTTTATTAGAAGAACTGACGATCGCCTTCAAAGGTTTAACAGAGTACGAGATTGTTAATATCCTATCCCTTGCTTATTCAAAAGAAGGCGTTCTGAAAACGAAAGATCTCGAACTAATCTACGACCAAAAGTATCAAATGATTAAAAAGTCAGGAATTTTGGAAATGCTTCCTTTACATGAAAGTTTTAATCAAATTGGTGGTCTTGATTACTTAAAAGAATGGGTCTCAGCCAAAGCAAACGTGTTTAACAATCTGCATAAAGCAATTGAATTTGGGGTCGATGTACCTAAAGGGGTATTAATTGCCGGATTACCAGGGTGTGGTAAATCATTAAACGCTAAAGCAACGGCTCAACTCTTTGGTATTCCTTTATTACGTTTGGACATGGGAAGATTATTAGGGAAGTATGTTGGTGAGTCAGAAGCTAATATGAGGAGAGCCATCCATTTGGCAGAAGCAATCTCTCCATGTGTTTTATGGATTGATGAATTAGAAAAGGCCTTTGCAGGTATTGGTGATGGCGGTACGAATGAAGTTGCTTCAAGATTATTTGGAAACTTTCTAACGTGGATGCAAGAAAAAACAAGCCCAACATTTGTTATAGCAACAGCTAATGATATCTCAAAACTTCCTCCAGAATTACTTCGAAAAGGGAGGTTTGATGAAATATTTTATGTTGACTTACCAACTCGTGAAGAGCGAGAAAAGATCTTTGAAATTCATATTAAAAAACGAAGAAGTGAAGATATACACCAGATTAATGTTCCCAAGTTAAGTGAAAAAACAGATGGTTACAGCGGTGCAGATATCGAAAGTGTTGTAAAGGAAAGTGTCGAAGCCGCATTTGTTTCAGGACGCGATCAGCTTACGACTGAAGACATATTAGCAACGATCACAAGTACAAGATCTGTTACTGAACTTTTTAAAGATAAGATCGAGGAGCTCAAGAAATCCTATAAGGACTTTAAACCTGCTTCAAAATCATAATATAAAAACGATTAGGAAGGTGCGATATATATGACAGATAAAATGCTAGACAAAGAGACATTAAATATTGACTCCATTTTTGCTCCACCACTTACAGAAGATGAAGCATTTGAGCTCGTCCAACTACAAGATCAACTTCTAGAAAGTTATGATGCGTATGAAGATAAAGACAATATACAAGACTGGCTGACTCGCAACCTACAAAAACAATTACCAACGACTTCTCATGAAGAGCACCTTGAAACAGCAGAGGAAATCATTACAACGATTCAAACAAATGAAACAAATAAAAATTCTCTTGAAGAAGCAGTTAGCAAAGGAAAAACGCAGGAGAGCTGGTTTGCATCAAAGTTGAAAGAAGCTACATCTCATCTAACAACGAAAGAAGCGATGACTTACTTTCAACAGCTAGATGAGGCAATACATAGTGCTAACGATTCGATGCAGACGATTTTATTAACAAAAGATGGCATATTCAATCGAAATCTTAACCTAGATGGTTTTATTGCTGAGCAACACCATGTCAATTCATTTAATTTAAATGCTGTAGCTAAACAAAGTCCCTATAGAGCTGAAGTACTTCTTCCAAAAGATGGACAAGGTTATGGGAGGAATTCTGTAGATATCGTTATTAGAGATGAAACAGGAAAGATTGTAAAACGATACCAATCCAAATACGGAGCAGATGGAAAATCTACGAATCAACTATTTGACAAAGGTGACTACCGAGGACAAGGAAAATTAGTTCCAGAAGGACAATCAGGCGATGTAAAGGGTTCAGTTGAAAATATTCAATCTCCAGATGGAAAAATTAATAGTGAACCACTAAGTAAAAGTAATGCGAAGAAACTTCAAGAAGAAGCACAATCTGGAAAATGGAATGAAACGAACTGGAACGAATACAAGATGAAAGATCTTGCAACAGGTATGGGGAAACGGGTCGGATTTGCTGCATTACAAGGTGCTGCTATCGGAACAGGTACATACCTGATTGAAAAAATGATAAAGAAACAAAAAATTAATACAAAAGAAGTTGCTACAGTAGCCCTGCAAAGCGGACGTGACTTCGGAGTGAAAGCAGCTGTTGCAAGTGCTCTTATTATTGCTGTTAAAAAAGGCAAGATAAAACCATTCCCTCAGAATACACCCGTTTCTGTCCTAACAGATATTGCTTATCTTGGTGTTGAAAATACTAAAATCGCAATCCGAGTCGGAAAAGGTGATATTTCCATTATAGAAGGGTTAAAAGAAATGGAAAAAGTAACGGTTTCAACCGCCTGTGGAATTATGTTGTCCACAAGTTGGGGCCTAAAGGGGGCAGCACTTGGATCTGTTCTCGGTCCTATTGGATCATCAATCGGATTTTTCATTGGTGGATCACTCGGATATATGGCGGGTTCAGAGATAGGAAAACAAGTGGTTGAAACGAAGCAAAAGTTAAGGTCGAAAGGTTTTTTAATGGCTAAAAAAATAGGCCAATCTTTAGTAGCAACTACTAAAAATGGTTTCGAACAATTAAAGAAAGCTAGAACTTCAGCGTTTATGTCTACAATATAATATAAGGTTATAGAAGAGCTCATGAAATAATGAGCTCTTTTTTGTGTCGGAAAACGTAGACAAAATCAGTCGAATCCCTTCCATTTCCTCTAGGACCTTGTCATTTCTTGCGCTTCCCGTGGAAATAATACGTTTATTCCCAATCTTTTACCCTGCCAAAAATGAAGTATATCTTCTCATAATTTACATTCTTAGATGAGATTTCATCATAACCCTCTAAAAATAGATTTCTTTTAATTAAAGTTTAAATAAACGTTTAATTAAACCTTCTGAATTATAACCCGCAAAAGTATGTCCAAAAGTCAACAATAAACAACAATGTACCCTCCCTCGCCACTCACATAAAAGGTTATTTAAAGCGAGTTTTAGGAGGTATTATTTTACATATTCTTTAGGTGTAACGCCTAACAGAAAAAAACATATAATGCCTACAAGGAATATAAAAAAGGGTGTTTGTCTATGCCAGCGATAGTAGGAGCTATTAAAGTTAATAGTATTTCAAGTAGTGGAGTTTTTCATATTGGAGATGTCTTTAATATCTCACCTAGAAGTCAAGCCAAAACGTTTGCAGGGGCTGGATCGTTTATGACAGGGGACGGTATCCAAGTAAGAAATGACTATAATACAACCCAAGTATATGATGCTGATTTGGTGGATCAGCCAATAGCAGGAAATATTTAATTAGGGGCGTTTTGTATGAATTTTTTTATCAACCAAAATATTGTGATTCATAACCTAAGAGTCGATGGTATTACAAACTCTTCTGTGTTACAGGTCGGAAGTGCAGGGATGATTAAAGGAATCTCTAACTTATACAATACCGGAGGATTTGTGGAACCTGCTCCTGAACTAGATCGTCCTCCTACTACTTTACCTCTTGTCCCTCTGGCACCACCAACCGCATAAGAGGTAAATTGAAATCCCGTAAAAAGGTGGGAAGGCAATGTATAATAATTGGAATTATGGGTCGTATTTTGAAAAAATGAATGGATACCTACAATCACAAAATCAAAAAATTCTTGAATTAGAGCAACAACTTATGCAGATGCGTGAAGAGGTAACTCAATTAAAACAAGGTTCTCCAGGCAGCCATATCGACAGAATTGAATATAAGTTTGATCAACTGAAAATCGAACGTCTCGAAGGAACGTTAAATATAGGTCTTACACCAAATGGAGGAACATCACCAATTGAAGATTTTAATATTAATCAAAATGAATTGAATGTCCCAATATTTTCCCATATGCATCCGGAAAATGTTCAAGCGATAAAACATCAAATCTATCATTTTTTAGATACCGAATGTTATCCGTTAATACAATCCATTGAACAAAAACATAATTATCAATTGGATCCGAATTACCGTAATTTTATTATTGGCGATGTAAAAAAACAAATTGATCAACGGATCAACCACTATTTAAGTCAAGTGCAAGGAAACCAATATGATGTAAAACAAGTTGAACAAATGACAGTCAACAAAGTAAAAGAAGATATCGGGAATACTTTTGATGCCTTTATCAAACATTTACCAAGAGAGGAGAATCCACCAACATGAATTTCAACGTCGTAAATCGAAATCTGTCTGTAGGTGCCATCCGAGTTGTCGGGGTTGCTAGTTCCTCTATTTTTCTTGTAGGGGATACAAATACGGTTTGCTTGTCATCTTATTTTGATACTCCGCCTGAGTCTTTAATCGTCAGTCCATTTGTACCTTTAGCTCCTGAACAATAATCTGAGAAGTTGGAATTCTATTATAGATTGGTGAGGTGGAGCCATGCAAAGTCGTATTTCACACGTAAATACTATAAATGTAAATGATGTTTCTTTAAGTAGTTCGTTCCAAGTTGGTGACAGTTATCATATTAACCAGTGGTCAAGGGCTTTAGCTGTTCAACGGCAAATTCCATTTTATTTTGGAAACGAAGGGAATTTTGATGCATTTCCAATGTTTCATATTGAAAACCCGATGCCCATAATCACTGAACCTATCAATATAACACGAACGAATGAAAATCCATTTATCCATGTGGACCATATACGAGTGATTGCTGTTGGTTCTTCATCTAGTCTTCACATCGGTTCAAACTCAATCATTAATGCCGAAACACGAATTAAACATATTCGGCAGTTTGTAGAAAAATCGTAAAATGCGTAACGCTAAACCAATTGCAACATAAACTAAAGTAATCTTGATAAAAAGGGTGTTTTGACATGCCAGCTATCGTATTTGGTCCATTTAAAATTAATGCTAATGACGGAAATATAAGTTTTGGAGATGTGTTGAACATGTCTCCTAAATCAGCAAGTAAATCTGTGACGGGATCTGGAAGTGCGCACACGGGTGATTTTATGCTTACCTGGAACGGTATTAATATTAATAATGCTCTAGATCCAGATGTTATCGACCAAAATGTTACCGCTAATCAATAGTTTGCGGTAGGTAATTTTAATGTGAAGGGAACATTAAAGTGAACAATTTTGATCCATTTCAACATGTGAAACAGTTTCAACATTACTTTGATCACTTTTTTAGAGAAGACTTTTGGGATAAGTTTCAAAACTTACCTAACAACTCGATGAACCAACTAAAAGTAAATCTTTATGAGTCAGGATATGAACTAGTATGTGCTATCATTCTACCAGGGTTAAAATCGAAAGAAGACATTTCCATCTACATTGATGAAAATGTGATTGAAGTGGAAGGCCAGATGAACTTCAATTTGAATGGCTATCGAACCCTTCAAGAAGAAGCCAATCCAGGAAACTTTAAGCGATCTATAGACCTGCCTTATCCGATTCGTAGAGACCGAGTCGAAACGGTGTATCGCAAAGGAGTCCTGTATATTCATTGCCACCGCTTATTAACCCAAAATGACCGCCAGCAAATCGCCATTCAGTCCATCGAAGACGAAGACCAATGACGGTGCCAGGCACCTTCAATACACTAACGTATTAATGGTGTCAGGTACCTTTATCGTACTGCCGTACTAAAGGTACCTGACACCATTTTTTTATTGTGAATTCCTTTGTTTTCCTTCTATAATAGAAAGAGCAACCATGCGGGAAAATTCATCATCTGAAAGAGGGTATCAACTATGAACCATCACCTTACGATCCAAGGGCTGGATGCCTTTCATATTGATAGTTACGGACTTGCATTCATTATTAAACTCGTAGAAAAGCGAGTGGAAATCGACCTAGCTATCGTTCGTGAAAAAATAACACAAGAGCAACAAAAGCTACCACAAAAACCGCAACCTAAAACAATTATTGGGGTAGCAAATATTCTAAAAGGTTCCTACAATAACATTAAACATACATATGACAGCTGGCGCGCAGATTCGCTAAGAAAAGAATTGACGGATAAGAAACAGTGGCTCACGTTATGGTCTGAGCAAGCGTGGGCAACTTTAAAGCACGATCAAAGTTTAAAACAAGCAACGATTGAAGAATTGAAAAATATCTTTCTAGAAAAAAAAGAAAATGAATATAAACTGTACTTACTTTTACAAGAAGCCGTTTTAACACCCGTCTATGCCGAACTGGAAGGATTCCCTAAAGGTTTATCTGAGCGTGATATGAATAAAGGACTTGAAGTGATATCAACGGAATGTGGCTTTTCTAATCACGTCGGAAAATCAATTATTAAAAATACAGGAAATTTCTTAAAAGAAGTCAATAATTACTGGGGACGCGTTATCAAATGGTCGATTGCAGGTACAGGTGCGGCTATTTTAACTGCAGGATTAGCTGCACCAGCAATCGCAGCAGCTATTGGAGGAACTATGGGTCTAGCCGGTGCTGCAGCTACATCTGCTGGACTTGCTGCTATTGGAGGAGGTGCTATTGCAGCCGGTGGTTTAGGAATGGCAGGCGGGTTACAAATCTTAATAGGCGGTGGTGCACTGCTTGGAGCAGTAGGCGGTGGAAGCATTGCAAATTTTATCGGTAAGTTACCGAAAGATGCAATTGCCGTTTCCATGGTTAAAATCATTAACTATGTTACGTATTTAAGGAGCGATTACGGCAAAAATGATTTTTATGCGAATCAATTATCGCACAGAGTAATCCAAGCTTTTCTCCTGTTTAAACACCAAGCAGAAACGGAATTTCTATTAAATCCAGACATTGTATCTGAAACGGAAAAAACTCGTAAAGCACTGGATATAATGAACATTACCTTAAAAAAATTAGGAAACACTTAACCGAGAAAATGAGAAACCGCTTTTCGTGGAGTGAAGATTTAAAAACGGCAAAACTTTCACTAAAATGTTCCATATTAATCACCAGATATTCACAAATCGAAAAATAGTATATTCATAGATATGATAAGCTAAAAGTGAAACAGCTACATACTATTGTAAAGGGTGAAGACAATGAAATTTGCTGATAAAATTGTAGTCATAACAGGAGCGGCAGCAGGTATTGGTAAGGAAACCGTAAAAGCATTTGCGGATGAAGGAGCAAATGTAGTATTAGTTGATTTACATGAAGAAACCCTTCAAGTCACTGCAAAAGAATTGCAATTAACTGAAGGAAAATATTTGCTCGTTCAAGCCGATGTGAGTAAAGAAGAACAAGTGGAACGTTATGTTCAACTTACGAAGCAAAAGTATGGCAGAATTGATGTCTTTTTTAATAATGCTGGTGTCGAAGGGGTCGTTCAACCAATCACAGAATACCCTTCAGAAACACTGGATTTAGTAGTAGATGTCAATATTAAAGGAGTATTTTACGGCTTGAAACATGTCTTGCGCGTCATGCAAGAACAAAAAAGCGGCTCCGTTATCAACATGTCTTCGATCGCAGGTTTAAAAGGAAGCCCTAACGTTAGTGCGTATATCGCCTCAAAGCATGCAGTGGTAGGTTTAACGAAAGCAACAGCCATTGAAGCAGCAACATACGGTGTTCGCGTAAATGCTGTAAATCCATCTCCTGTCAATACTCGCATGATGCGTTCGTTAGAAGCTGGTTTCTCTCCAGAACATGCAGACCTAGTAAAAGAAAACTTAACAAAAACAATCCCACTGGGTAGATACGGTGAGTCCGATGATGTAGCAAATGCTGTTCTATATTTAGCATCTGAACAAGCAAATTTCATTACGGGTGTGATCTTCCCAATTGACGGTGGTCTATCAGCACAATAAACTAGTGAAATGGCAAGAAGGCGGTAACCTGTCTAAAATAACAATAGCTAGGGTGGGCGGTACCTACTGTGCGACTAAAAAATAAAGTAATACTCAAAGATCAAAGACGGACATCCTATGGATTTTCGTCTTTTTTCGGTACCCTGTTTCTACATGTTCAAAGAATGTATCTCATTACATTAAAAAAATGGTATACTTACATTATGAATAAACTGAAATTTCTGAAATAGGGGGATTAACCTTGAACCATAAAATTGACGTACACGTTCATGCTTTTCCAGAAAAATTAATGAATGCAATCTATAGTTGGTTTCAAAGAGAAGGATGGAAAGTTCCTTATGACGGTTGGAATGCTGAGAAGATATTTGATTACCCTGCACAAAACGGTTTTGAGAAGTTTTTAGTGCTTCTCTATGTACATAAAAAAGGAATGGCAGCTGAATTAAACAATTGGCTTTATGAGCAGTCGAAAGAACGACCAGAAGTTGTCCCGATTGGTTCTGTTCATCATGAAGATGACGTCGAAACAGAAACGATTAGATGTTTAGGTGAACTTGGATTTGCCGGTATGAAGCTGCATTGCCAAGTACAAAACGTCAAAATGTATGATGAGCGACTATTTCCTTTATATGAAACGCTAATTCATTATGATAAGCCCGTAATCGTTCATGCAGGAACAGCACCTGTTGATTATACCGGGACTGTTGGCGTAAAATATTTTGCTCAGGTCATGGAGCGATACCCTAATTTAAAGGTGCAAGTTGCACATCTCGGCATGAATGAAACCGAGGAGTTTCTTCGTCTCGCTGAACAATTACCTGGTGTCATGTTCGATACTGCTGCATTAGATGCTAAAAGTATGTTAGACGATTTTCCACCTCCAGAACAATTTAAAGAGTGGATCGAACGTATGCCAGACCGCATGATGTATGGCAGTGACTTCCCGTTACTAAATGGAACAGCAGGTGAAATCGAGCAACAATTTGCAAATCTTGATCTAGATCCAATTGTTAAACAAGCTTTATTTTATGATAATGCAAAGAGGTTCTGGGGTATATAAAAGTTGCGAAGCTCTAAATTGTGAGAACAGGTATAGGCGCACACTCATTAAAAGTGCGTCTCTTTTATGTATGTAGTATTATGTCGAACGAAAAAATATCAATTTTTTTTGATTAAACTATTGTAACAAGAAAAAAATGGCACTATAATTAATTCATCAAATAAATTTGATTAAAGGATTACACGTGGAACTCAAGGTATCTGCGATTTATTTTTTGTTTAATATATCAAAAAAAATTGATTAATGGAGTTGAAAGTAATGGCTGATGTATTGAAGAGTTTTCTATTTATTGCCGTAGAGTTAACCATTTTATTTTTCTTTATTTCATTGATTATCGGTTTAGTGCAAGGTTATATACCTTATGAAAAAATGGAAAGAACGTTAGCTGGTAAAAATAAATTTCTAGCTGGGCTATTTGCCTTATTTTTTGCTTTCGTTACACCGTTTTGTTCGTGTTCGACGATCCCAGTTGTCGTTAATATGCTAAGAAACAAAATTCCTTTTAGCATTGTTATGGTATTTTTATTTGCTTCACCGGTATTGGACCCTACCATCTTAACCATCATGGGCGTCATTTTAGGGTGGAAAGTGACACTGATTTATATTCTTATTACCGCATCCCTTTCGCTTGTCATTGGGTTTACATTAGAAGCATTTGGTTTTGAAAGGTCAGTAAAAAATGTCATGCTCACCGGGTTTGAGCCACGTACTAAAAAATTCGACTTCCGCTCTTCACTAAAAGAGACGATGAAGTTAATGAAGAGTGTTCTACCGTATTTATTAATAGGTGCCGCCGTTGGCGCTGTTATTCATGGACTCGTTCCGACAGAATGGATCGCTAGGTGGTTTGGTCATGATGCGTGGTGGCTCATACCCGTAGCAGCCATCGTAGGGATACCTTTATATATTCGGTTATCAAGTATGATCCCGATTTCCCAAGTTTTAATTTTAAAAGGAATGGCTTTAGGTCCAGTCATGGCCATGATGATAAGCTCAGCTGGAGCCAGTTTACCCGAATTGATTCTATTAAAATCCATTTTTAAAAAGGAGCTCGTCATCGCCTTTGTTATGTCTGTCATCTCAATGTCAACTATTTCTGGGTTTATCTTTTATCTTATATAAGGAGGGGTTAAGATGTTCAATTTACTGAAAAAATTACTCAAGAAAGAAGAAACAAAGGATACTTGTTGTAACTTCCGTATTGAAGAAGTAAAGGACAGCTCGGCTAGGAACACATGTTGTCAAAGTCAATCCCAATAACTGTGTAAGGTAGTAAAAAGGTAGAACGTCCGTGTAACACGGAAATGTTCTACCTTTCTTTTTTTCTAGAAACTATGTTAAGCCACTACTAAACAAGATGATAATCTCAAAAGAAAAAAGCATTTTATTAGCATTGTCCTTATATATTTAAAGTAATGACATAAATGGTAAACACATACCTGTCTGAAAAATGAATAGTTTGGTGTTGAAAGGAGTGATCGAATTGCTGCATATCGTAGCGTGTATTAAACAGGTGCCTGATACGAAGATCATCAAGATGAACCCTAAAACGAACACGATGGACCGAGCTAGTGCCCCCGCCATTTTAAATCCTTACGACTCACATGCTGTGGAAGAAGCAGTACGCTTAAAAAACCGATACGGAGGAACGGTTTCCGTCCTGACGATGGGTCCTCCACCAGCTGTAAAAGCGATTAAAAAATGCATTGAAATTGGGGCTGATGAAGGGTATATGATCTCAGACCGTGCGTTTGCGGGTGCTGACACATTAGCAACAAGCTATGCCTTAACGTGTGCTCTTGAGAAAATCTCAAAAATCAAGCCAATTGATTTAATTATCTGCGGAAAAATGACCATTGATGGGGATACAGGACAAGTTGGCCCTGGTATTGCAAGACGACTGGATATACCACCATTAACTTCGGTTAAGAAGGTCGTTGAAGTAAACAAAGAAGAAGGTCATATGGTCGTCCACCGTAAGCTGGAAGACGGTTATGAAGTCATTCAATCGCAAATACCGTGTTTACTATCAGTAGAAAAGGAGATTAATGAAGTTCCTTATTCGACGTTTCCTAATATGTTAAGAGCTGCCCGCTATGAACCTACGATTTGGGCGGTTGCCGATTTGGAAGGCGTAGATAAAAAACAACTCGGTCTAAAAGGCTCACCAACAATCGTATCTAAAGTGTGGGCCCCACCGAAGCCAGAAGGCGGAAAGATCTTAGAAGGAAGCTCACAAGAACAGGTCGATCAACTACTTAGCGTATTAATGGAGAAAAAGGAACTCTTTACCCAGAAAGGAGGAGCGTAATGAACTTTGAAGATTATCGTGGGGTCTGGGTTTTTATCGAGGAAACGGATGGAATAATCGCTCCAGTATCTGTCGAATTACTAGGAGCCGGAAGAAAACTTGCTGATAAACGCGGAGTCGAATTAGGTGGCGTTATCATCGGCGAAAATGTGAAACATCTCGCAAACGAAGTTTATGAGTTTGGTGCAGATGTCGTTTATGTGTACGATGCCCCTATTTTTAAAGATTATCGTACAGAATCGTTTATGAAAGCCCTACTAGATTGCAGTGAAAAACACAAACCAGAAATTATTTTATATGGCGCAACTTCAACCGGAAAAGACTTAGCAAGTGCGGTAGCAACCGATTTACCGACAGGCTTAACTGCAGATACAACAGAACTCGATGTCGAAGAGGATACGGGATTACTACTAGCTAGCCGTCCAGCTTTCGGCGGGAACATTATGGCTACGATTCTTTGTAAAAAATATCGACCGCAAATGGCGACTGTCCGTCCGAAAGTCATGAAAGCGCTTGCTAGAGAAACCGGTCGAAGCGGAAAATTAGTCGAAGAACACCTTCCATTAAAAGAAGAAGATGTAAGAACAAAAGTATTAGAGATTGTTAGAATGGCAACGCAGAAAGTAAAAATAGATGAAGCCGATATTATTGTCGCCGGAGGGAAAGGACTCGGAAGTTCAGAAGGGTTTCAATTATGTCATGAACTCGCCAATACACTAGGCGGTGCGGTTGGAGCAAGCCGAGATGTCGTTGAAGCAGGCTGGATTGAACACCATCATCAAGTCGGGCAGACAGGAGTTACGGTTACGCCAAAAATTTACTTTGCGATAGGTATCTCAGGGGCTATTCAACATATTGTCGGCATGAAAAACTCAGGGTTAATCATCGCCATTAATAAAGATGCGGATGCTCCAATCTTTGAGTCGTGCCATTACGGAATTGTCGGTGATGCGTTTGAAATCGTTCCGATGTTAATTGATCAATTTAAACATGCGTTGTCGAGAGAGGAGGCACAACATGCCCGAAAAGTTTGATTGTATTGTCGTTGGAGCAGGACCTGCTGGAATTTCATGTGCTCATGACTTAGCCAAAGGAGGTGCGAAAGTTCTTCTTCTTGAGCGCGGGGAATACCCAGGGTCAAAAAATGTAATGGGTGGTGTTCTTTATCGGCAAATGATGGAAGATGTGATCCCTGAATTTTATAAGGAAGCACCACTTGAACGCCCTGTCGTTGAACAACGCTTTATGATGATGGATAAAGAGTCTGCGGTAACGTTTGGCTATAAAGGACTGGAGTGGGGAAGAGAGCCATATAACAACTTTACAGTTTTACGTGCGAAGTTTGACCAGTGGTTTGCAGGTAAAGCGGTTGAGCAAGGTGCCTTACTCGTCAACGAAACCGTTGTTCTAGAATGTATCGTTGAAGATGGAAAAGTTGTTGGTGTTCGAACTGACCGACCAGACGGAGAAGTCTATGCGGATGTCGTCGTTTTAGCCGATGGGGTGAACTCACTTCTTGCTAAATCACTTGGCTTTCATAAAGAATACCAGCCAGATGAAGTTGCGCTTGCAACGATGGAAATTTTAAAACTGGATTCTAAAATTATTGAAGACCGTTTTAATCTCGAAAAAAATCAAGGCTGTACGATTGAACTTTTCGGTGATGCGACAAAAGGGATTTTAGGCACAGGTTTCCTTTATACGAATAAAGATACGTTAAGTATTGGTGTCGGCACTCTCTTATCAGGTTTAATCAAGCATAAAATTCGACCGTACGAACTGCTAGAGTATGTGAAGAACCATCCGATGATCCGTCCGTATATTCAAGGAAGCGAGCCGCAAGAATATTTAGCTCACCTCATTCCAGAAGGTGGATACCATTCGATGGGGAAAGTCGTTGGGAATGGCGTCATCGTCGTTGGAGATGCAGCCCAACTCGTTAATGCGATCCACCGTGAAGGCTCGAACTTAGCGATGACATCGGGGCGATTCGCTGCTGAAACGGTGTTGAAAGCAAAAGAAGCAGGTGATTTTTCTGAAAAAACGTTAGATTATTACCGTAAGAAATTAATGGATAGCTTTGTCGGTCAAGACTTGAAAAAATACAAGGACTCTACACACCACTTCGATAAATTCCCACAATACTTTGATCAATATATTCCGATGATGAACAAAGCCGCAAGCCAAATGTTTACCGTTGATGGAATGTCTAAACGTGATAAACAAAAGAAAATTATTAAAGATATCGGGACACCTAAACAGAAACTTAAGATTGCGCGCGATATGATTAAAGCTTGGAAGGTGATGAAATAATGAGTGAACAGAAAAAAGGTCAGTCTATCGAAGAAAAGCAGTATCTTGTTCGCTTTAACGCCGATACGAAATCACATCTCCATGTCATGGATGAAGACATCTGTTTGAATAAATGCCCAGACAAAATCTGTACGATCTTTTGTCCAGCTGAGATTTACAAGTGGGAAGATATCCGAATGCATGTAGGGTATGAGGGCTGTCATGAATGTGGAAGCTGCAGGATTGGTTGTCCGCATCAAAACATTCAGTGGGAATACCCAAAAGGTGGCCACGGCATTGTGTTTCGGTTAGGGTAATAGGTAGAGTGTTGTAATTGTATTAGATAGAATCAAATAGAGGTTCATTTGATCGATCCCAAAGCTATTACTTCACCATGGTAATAGCTTTTTTTATTCGTGCGAAAGAGTTTAAAATTAAATTACCTTTTAAAACAGTAAGATTAATTATTCATTCTAGATGGCTGAAAACTGTTACAATCATTAGGTGTGCACTTTCTTCATTACTGTAAAACATTCAGTTTAATTCAAGTCCCAGAAGTTATAATTCTTTAGATAAAACTTAATTGTAAGGAGCTGATAAAATTGAACTCACGACAAAAATGGAACCAGAAGTACGAAAGCCGTCTCCATGATATGGGTTTACCTGTACCCAATCCAAGATTACAACAGCAGTCACAGTATTTCACAGGTGGTTCGGCTCTCGACCTTGCTTGTGGCCTTGGGGCAAACAGTATATACCTTGCCCAGCAAAACTATGAAGTTAAAGCAATTGACGTTTCGGATGTCGCCATTGAACATCTAAAACAACAGTCGATACATAAGAGCCTGAACATTCATCCATCAGTAAAGGATCTAACCGATAAGAGTTTTTTTCATAATAAAGAGAAGGTATTTGATTTCGTCGTCATCACGTATTACCTTGACCGATCCATTTTTTCTATGATCCCATCCATCATAAAAGACAATGGCTACTTTTTCATGGAGACCTTCTTTCATTCACCTTTAAACCAACAGAACGTAGCAGCTCAATACAAACTACACCCCGGTGAGTTACTCTCAACCTTTTCAAATACAAACTGGCATGTCTTATTTTATGAGGAAAATGAACATGAGGGTCGTCAAACCATTTTGGCACGAAAAAAACACTCATCATTCTAACCATGTGTTGCTTATCACTTTAATTAGGAGCTACCATGGTTACACACCATCTAATAACTAATACGGCTTGTCCATATCGAATGGTTTATGAAATAGACCATTTGACATAGGTTTAATGGGTGTTCATCTGATGAGGAAACGTTCTTTTTTCAGCTACCACAACCATTTTACTTATACTTCTTCTTAGAAATAAGCAGGAGAGGCGGTTTTAAGAGGGGTTATGTATGTGTATCTGTTCACAAACGATTTCAAAAAGAAACGAAGACGTGATCTTGTTTCTTTTTTTGAGGTTAACTAGCGGCTTGTGGGATTTTCGTCATATTGTCTTTAGTTGCACTTGTTTCAATTTTCTTTGTAAATGATAAAGCATCTTCCATCGTAGGGAAAAATGCCGATATAAAGTATGGATGTTGACAATTAAATCGACCACAGGTTTTGGCAGGGTAGACTAACACTCTCCACTGATAAAAATTACAGTTTTGTGAGATTTCTCTACCTTCTAAGGCAATAAGCCAATGTGTACAGTCGTCAAGCAATTCCTGCTTCGCTAACTTTTCTAAAGCTAAGATCCTGTCATTTTCACCGATAGGTACCAGTGGCTTTTGGTAAAACTCACCAAAGTTAGGAATGAAGTTCATACACATTTCTCCTTTTTCTATTTAATAGGCTCTTTTCTCAAAGATTGTTGCTCCTTGCTTTTGGACCGTAAGCCAAGCGAATGCTTGGCTCTTCACGCATAGCGTGAAGCTTTTGAAAAGAAAATTGCCGTTCAGACAAATGAATTTGTCGTGAAAAGGGAAATTTTCTTTTCAAAAATCGGTCCAAAAGCAACAAAGTTTACGAAAACAGCCATTTAATAAGACCAAGACTTAGCTATAAAGTGAAAACGTTTTCAATGCTGTGTTCCATGCAATTGGAAATCGAATTATTGTATTATATGTTCGTTTTCGGAAAAAGATTTTTATTTTGAGAAAATTCTTTCAATTTTTTATCGTTAAATTTTTAATTAGCAGCTTTTAGTAAGTTTTGACTTACAAGACAAGCGTCCATTACGATCTAGGTCACTTATTCAAAAATATAATGTCACTTTAGGAGGGATTTAGACCAGCATGTCGAATGATAGTAAGATAATTTTATAACCAAACAAGGAGGTCTTATGAATCAAACCGATATTTTAGTGACAATGACTGAGCTGCAAAATCCATTTTTAAATTTCTTTGCACTTATCTTAACGTTTCTAGGAAATGAAGAATTTTATATGATCATTTTACCGCTCGTTTACTGGTGCATTTCTAAAACTGCAGGTTTTCGATTATTCTATATCTTTTTAGTGTCGATTTACATCAACGCTTTTTTCAAAATTCATTTTGCTGTAAAAAGACCTATTGATATCGAGGGTGTAAATTCTATTTTTTTAGAATCGGCAGAAGTAGGGAGTCATTATCCGTATGATTCGTTTCCGAGCGGACATGCTCAAGGATCAGCTACATTATTTGGGTATTTAGCTTATATGATTAATAAACGTTCGTTTTGGATTTTTGCAATCATAATCGTATTCTTGATTTCTTTATCTCGACTCTATTCGGGTTTACATTGGCCAACAGACGTCATGGTTGGCGTTTCACTGGCAGTAGTAGTCTTAATCATTGCTATTGCCATTGAGAAACGGGTTTCTAAGTTATCAACGAACATCAAATGGATCTTAGCGATTGTCTTCCCGATCTTTCTAATGCTCATTTTCCCAGAAGAAGAGGGTATTAAATACGCTGGCTTTTTATTAGGAGCAGGTGTCGGTTACTTACTAGAAGCTCAAACTAATCAAATGGTTATTGCTAAAGAAATTTGGAAAAAAGCAACTGCTTTTATAATCGGTATCGTTGGTCTCGTTGCCATTCAATCAGGGTTAAAAGTTATCTTCCCAGATGCAATCCTTTTTGATTTTATACGGTATGCTTTCGTCGGATTATGGGGATTATACATCGCTCCACTAGTCTTTGTTTTACTAAAGCTATACCAATCCGAACGTTCTGTTCCTGCACCGAAGGATTCAACGATTTCTGGATAAAGGTGAAAAGGCTGACTTTACAAGGTCGGCCTTTTTTCGTTCTTTTATCATTGCTTGTAGAGCTAGTTGGTGTAGAATTCGAGGTTAATTGAATTGTATATGTAAACTAAATGAATGAAATCTGAGAAGTATAATCTACTTTGTAACTCCATTGTTTCGAGATTTACACAACAGGCATAATTAAAGAAGGGGAGTCATTTTTGGGGGAATTAACTTCAGTTGATACTTCATAAGCTTCCATTTCTTCTGGTGGAAACGGTTGAAGAATTTCATCTAAAACATCTTGGTCTTCAATCTGCTTATGTAACCAAACCTTTTCCGTTTCTTTTGTTAGAATGACAGGCATTCGATCATGAATATCCTTCATAAACCAATTAGGGCTCGTTGTAACGATCGTACACGAATAAATGACATTCCCATCTGGGGAATTCCATCGTTCCCATAATCCGGCCATGGCGAATACCTGTTCACGTTTTAGCTTAATTCTTACTGGTACTTTTTTCTTCTCAACTTTTTTCCACTCATAAAAGCTATCTGCAATGACTAGACACCTACGCTTTTTGTAGGCATGTTTAAAGCTTGCTTTTTCCGCTAACGTTTCGGCTCTCGCATTAATTAGTTTATAGCCGATTTTCGGGTCTTTTGCCCAAGAAGGGATGAGGCCCCAGCGCAGAAAACCAGCTCGGTTGGCTTCACCATCATTGATTACAGTTAATATAGGTTGACTAGGTGCGATGTTGTACCTTGCTGAATATTGATCATCGAAATCGTTTATAATTTCAAATCGTTCTTTAAGTAAAGAAGGATCCGCAGCTAGTGTAAATCGTCCACACATCTTGTTCACCTCACATTTTTTACTATCATTATAGGCAAGTTACGTATCTTCCATAAAGGATTTTATCATCATCTACAAAAACTAAAAAAACGACTGGCTCATTTAAATGCACCAGTCGTTTTTGAGATAAGTAAAGAAAACAGAACAAACATAATATGTATCCCACTTTGCCGTACCTCGTGATGTCTTAAAAACCTACTCTCGTAGGTGGGTGTCCTCTCCAAATCCGTCAACTTCCCCTAGCTTGCAGGGCTTGTTGTTAGATGTGGAATGTTGAACTCCCTAAAAAACAGTATCGGTTTAAGACATTAAGAAGT
The DNA here is from genome assembly GCF_048323755.1 of Alkalihalobacterium sp. APHAB7. Lineage (NCBI taxonomy): Bacteria > Bacillati > Bacillota > Bacilli > Caryophanales > Bacillaceae > Alkalihalobacterium > Alkalihalobacterium sp. APHAB7. The sequence continues at coordinate 64,315 of NZ_JBLWFS010000016.1, read as the reverse complement.
ACTAACATCGTAGGGTGACGTTATGTAAAAGGAGGAATGGTAAGAAATACGATCCATCCCTTTCAAGGTAACGCACGTATGGTATGCGTCATGGCAAGAGTTTTAAAGTGAGACGTGATGTTGTTCACCACGTGCTCGGGTTTGTTGTACTCATAATATATCACGGGCAAACCGCTTCATCAATGGTAAGTAAAGGCGGCATAACCAACAGAAAATATGTTGACGAACTTAGGCTGTGCAGCACAATAAATGTAAAGGTTAAGCTATGGTAAATGGTCATATTTTACTTGGTAACTTAGCCAACAGAACTAATTTCTTAAGAAGCTGAGGTCTCCACTTTTCGGTATTATTGTTTATGTTTTGATACCAAAAAGGCTTGCGTTTTTATTCCTTATCTCGTTGAGAGGGCGGGTTATTGTATATCACTTGAGTAAAGAGAATAACTTTCTACATTCTCAATCCACATTTGAGCATTTCTACCGTACCGGTCAGCGATCCATAAATCACCGCTATTATCTGTTAGATCTGTTTTTCTTATCCAAGTAATTTTTTCAATAGAAGGGAAAGACGTGGGATCATAATCGCCATAACCTTCAGGAGGAGCCGTAATTTTTTTCTGACCGTGTCCACTTATATCTAAATGATACAGCGCAGGTTTCGGGCGTTTTTGAGACTCATTGGACCATTCACTTTCTTTTACTCTTGATACAATGAGAGAGTGATCGTCTACCCACGTAAACCCGAGCTCTGCATAGTTAGGTGGAGTTAGACTGGCTGTAGTTGAAGAAGGGAGTTCTTTTACTTTTAAATCTTTATCCTTGAAACCAAAGACAATTCTCCCCCCGCCCGCAATAAAGCCTAGTCTGTTTTTCTTCACAGCCCATTTAGGGTTGTCTAAATGAAGAATGATCTCATCAATGACCTCAAGAGATTTTCCGTCATTAGATAAGACACATAGCATATTGCTATCCATTGCCATAGATGCGGTAGGTGAGACAATAAAGGAAATCCATTTCTGATCTGGAGAATACGAAAAATCGGTAGCATGTATCGAATTAACGGAAACGTCACCTTTTTTCAATTCAGTTGGAATGATAAACAATTCTTTCGCATTGGCGGTCAAGTTTTTTATATTTTGATAACCTTCTTCAATAGAAATGTTATAAAGGATCGGATTTGTCCAACCTGTTGGTCGCAGTACTGCACGAGAAGAGGCAATAAATCCTTTACCATCTGGTTGCCATTCATAATCACATATACCTAAGGCAATGTTATAGAAGGTTTTTAAATCAGATATGTTAAGTACGCTTTGGCTTCTAAAGGCTATGATATTTTCAACAGGTGACCACTTAGCATCAGAGCCATCATAAAAAATTTTGGTATGTTGGTTTGTGTGTGTGTCGTAAACCCAAATTTCATTTTGCGAGCCATTTTCTCCTTTTTTCTGATAAAGTAGCTTACTACCGTCAAAAGACCAGGATGGTGAGGAAGTGTAGGTAGCTCGTTCAGCTGTAATTTTTTCTTCTTTCTGATTGATGTTCGTCCATAAATAACCGTCACGTACAAATGCCGCTTTTAGTTCGGTTGAATCCATTTCCGCGTGAATAGATGTTGATAGTAATAGACATAGGATGATTAGCGCTTGAAGAATTTTCATAAAATGTCACCTCAAGCATAGTATCTTCATTACTTGATAGGAGTATGAACTTATAAAATAGTGAGGAATCGGGTCAACAAAAAAGGAAGGTGATCAAAAGAAAAAAGATGACGATTACCGTCATCTTTGATTATGAGGAGCGAACTAATTCTTGTTCCGTTCCGGTTTCGGTTATTTTTTTACCTGCTTTGTAGCGATGTAGGGCTATCTTGAGAAGACTGGCAATGATGTATTCATAAGCTTCGACTTCTTTTCGAGTTTTTGCTTGTTTGACTTTCTTTTTCATTTCTTTTAATTTTTCTTTTTCCGATTCTTTTAAATAAAGGGCAGGAGTAAATTTGTTCATACGATCATCTCCTTTACATTAGTAGTCGTTATATCCATGTATTCGTAATTAATCTTCTTCATCGTAAGTAAAGTTTCCGAGTTTAGCGTTTAAATATTGTTCTAACTCTTCTTCAGAAACTTCGAATTCTTCATCGATCCCCATATTAGCAGCTTTATTAGCAGCTTCCATGGAGTTTTTCAATGCTTCATTCTCCAATTTGCCTTCTGCTAACTGATGACTAATAAGAAAGCTCATTCCGTTAAGACCGGCAAGTACACTTAAGGCGGCAATTTCTGAAAAACTACCATTAGGGTTTAATAGATTAACAGCGACAAACCCCGCAACAGCGCCGATTAATATAAACGTAAAGAATACCTTCTTTTTAAAATTATAACTGAACTTGAATTCTGCCCAAAGGATGGTAATAAGTCCTCCGACGGTTCCTCCGATGATAGGTATGATAATTTGTAAAAAAGCTTGTTCCCAGGACATCCAAGTATCTCCTTATTTTTCCTCCATTATAACATAAAGAACGAGAGGGGATAACCCACTCGCTCTACTTTGATTGTTTATAACGCTGTAATGACCTTTCAAGAATTAAGCAAATACTCATTTCGTAAGCCTGAACCTCATCGACAGATTTCGCTTTGTTGATCTTTTCTTTAATCACTTTTATCCGAAGTTTTTCTTTACTCGTAAGGTATTTAGCGGGCTTCATTTTTCTCACCTAACTTCTTTTAGTATCAGTATAGGAAGGCCAATTCATCTCCATACATCTATATTCACTAGGGTAGAAAAATGAACTATTTTACTGCAAAAAGGAGATAGCGTATTGTGAGCTGAACAGATTCAATTTTGGTAGTGAATAACGTTAATAGCATAGTCATGATGAACTAACGAGTGTAATTTCAAATGGAAACCTATTTCCATGAGTGTGGATTAAACAATCTATCTTTTGAACCGGAAATACAATCAATCATTAGAGGGGGGTTACACTTCTCTTATGAACTGTTTTTTCTAATTTCTCAATTCTTAAGACATCTCCAAAATGCTTTTCTAAAAATAATGATGAGGACCATTTTTCGTTTTCGTATGTAAAGCTAGCTTTTCTAGCTTTCGGTGCAGATACTGCTCATCTAACGACAAAAATGTCTTTTCGTTCATGCCCTCAATAATGTATTCAGAGAACGATTTTATTTCTTCTTTTACATCACTATCATTGTGTGAGGCGACAACATTTAAAGCTTCTATTATTGCTGATAATACAGACACATCATCGTTTGCATAATGGCGAATTTGATAGAAAGAATGATAAAGATAATCTCGAAAGTGCTTCTGCTTCAACATTAATCGAAGGGCTCGTTTATCATCATTGTAGAAGGCACGCTCTACATTTTTTTGACCGAGTACAGTTAACACTTTCCCAAGTTCATTAATGCAGGATACTGCTGTATTCGGATCGTTAATACCAGGCGATAAAGCCTTCAAACAAATCTCTACCAATTTAGTTAAACCAAAATCAATATCTTGTACGGTAACTCGTTCATGTCCAATAAGAAAGTAAGGTAAATAAGAATTAGGATCTACTTTCTTGGCGAGTGGCCATATATGGAGGCAAGGGGTAAATGTATCAACGTAGTCACCTAGTTGAAACTTCAGCTCAATGATTACATCGTCTTGTTTCGCTTGTTCAATTAAAGCTTCAAGCTCAATCAATTGTAAATAGCCAGGGGTTTTTATATATACGAACAAAGGTTCTGTTCTTTTGATTTCGGCACTTTCCCAATCATCCCACGGCGCATCATGATAAGAATTCTCTTTATTTTGATAATTTTTTTGTATCGCTTCAATGGTGTTACGTGATATTTGGTGGATTAAGTTGCTCACTTGAATCCAAAGAGACACATGATGAATAAAAAAAACAAAAAATCCGACACAAATGATTGCATATATAACAGCCACCGTTGGAGAGAAAAACAGCGATACACCATCTCGTTCTCGTAATAACAATAAAGTCACGATGGAAAAAATAAAGCCGCTAATAAAAACTCCTAATATTCGCTGAGTATGATGGTCATTCACAAAATTCTGCAGTGTTCGCGGCGAAAACTGTGATAAATAAGTCGTTAGAACGACCATAATAGTCGAAAAAGAAATGGTCGTCATCGTTAATAAAGAAGCAGAGATTGCACCTAATAATGTTTGCGCTAATGCTAAATCAGTGAAAAAAGCAGACGGAAGGACAGCCCCTAAACGTGTGGAATAAAAAATATAATAGTCCAACTGCACAAACAAAACAGCAAGTGCGATAGCAATTAAGCTATAAAAGCTCGGTAAAAACAGAAAGCTTGATCTTAGTTGTAGTAATCTAGTCTGGAGTCGGCTCATCATTTCACCTCGCCTGCAGCATGTATTTCTATCGCAATAAATAGTGCCATTCATGCTGTATTATTTCTTTTTAGTTAAAAATTATGAAAAAACGGCAGGAATTTTGTAGATTTTGCTGAATGTATGAGAGACGAAGAGAAATCGTATGATAAAAGGGAATAAATAAGGAGTGATTTAAAATGACAGTCGAAAATCCAAGTCGTACTGAAATAGGAGAAATATTGAAACGCAGTAAACGTATTGCTGTTGTTGGACTATCAACCAATCCAGAAAGAACGTCTTATATGGTTTCAGAAGCTATGCAAAACGCAGGTTTTGAAATTATTCCGGTCAACCCAGCTGCGGTTGGAGAAGAAATTCTTGGTGTAAAAGCGGTTGGATCGCTAAAAGATATCGATGGTCATGTCGATATTGTAAATGTATTTAGAAGAAGTGAGCATTTGTTGGAAGTGGCAAAAGAAGCCGTTGATATTAAACCTGACGTCTACTGGGCCCAACTCGGACTTCAAAGCGAAGAAGCTTTTAATTATCTACAGGAACATGGCGTAACGACAATTATGGATCGATGCATTAAAGTTGAACATGCGTTAACCAAATAGTTACGTAAAGTCCTTAACTGAAGCTAAGAGTTAAGGACTTTTTTATCCTTAGGTGCTTAGAACGCTCCACGGCTTCGGTGAGAGGTACGACCGATCATTTGAAATGTAAAATTTATGTGTTTTTTTAGTATTGAAGTGATTAGGATGAACGATTAAACGAACATTACTACTTACTTTAAGATTTTAACAGAGCCATCAATTAACACTTCACGGTAAACGTGCATAGGAATAGGTATTTCATTAGTAAGTATTGGGGTTTTATTAAACATACTCCACTTTATCATCCGAATTAGGTTTAAATGTATGGATACTTATTTTATTAGGCGATCTAAAGTTTCGTAACACAGTCAGGACAAAAGTCATATAAATTTCGTTTGAAAAGCAGGAAATCGATAGTTGTGTACAAAATATACAAAGAAACAGATGTTCTTTTGTGATATATTGTTTAAGGATAAATTAGATTTTTTCCTAGTTTTAGGTTATAGTTCTATTCTAGAGAAAAGAAAAATGAATATGAGCGTGGGAAAGGAGCTTTCAATTTGGCGACAAAACAGAAATTAGAATACAATGATGATGCCATACAGGTACTCGAAGGCTTAGAAGCCGTACGTAAACGGCCTGGAATGTACATTGGAAGTACAGACAGTCGCGGTTTACACCATTTAGTTTATGAGATTGTAGACAACGCTGTAGACGAAGCGTTAGCTGGCTACGGTGATTATATAAAAGTTACGATACATAAGGACAATTCGATCAGTGTCATTGATGATGGCCGGGGAATGCCTACGGGAATGCACAAACTAGGCAAACCAACACCCGAAGTTATTCTTACTGTATTACATGCTGGAGGAAAGTTCGGTCAAGGTGGCTACGCAACGAGTGGGGGACTACATGGAGTTGGTGCTTCGGTTGTTAATGCTTTATCGGAGTGGCTCGTCGTTGAAATTAAACGCGACGGAAAAGTCTATCGTCAACGCTTTGAGCACGGAGGAAAACCTGTTACGACGTTAGAACAAGTCGGTACAACAAAGAAAACAGGAACGAAAATTCATTTCAAACCAGACTCAACGATCTTCAGTATTATGACTTATAATTTTGAAACGCTTACTGAACGATTAAGAGAGGCAGCCTTCTTGCTCAAAGGGCTGAAAATAGAATTAGTTGATGAACGTAAGGATAAAGAAGCAAGTGAAGTTTTTCAATATGAGAGCGGCATCGAGGCTTTTGTAGAATATTTAAATGAAGATAAAGAAACATTGATGCCAGTTATCTTTTTTAACGGTGAACAAAATGGAATTGACATCGAGTTTGCCTTCCAATTTAATGATGCGTATACCGAAAACGTGCTTTCTTTCGTTAATAACGTACGTACAAAAGATGGTGGCACACATGAAGCCGGTGCAAAAACAGCGATAACACGTGCGTTTAACGAGTATGCACGTAAAACGAAACTGTTAAAAGAACGAGATAAAAATTTAGACGGGTCGGATATTCGTGAAGGTTTTACTGCGATTATTTCGGTACGAGTACCCGAAGAGAAGCTACAGTTTGAAGGGCAAACAAAAGGGAAGTTAGGAACTACTGATGCTAGGTCAGCTGTTGATGCGATCGTATCTGATAAACTCGCTTACTTCTTTGAAGAAAATCCAGACCTAAGTACAATGCTTATTAAAAAAGCAATTAAAGCTGCTCAAGCACGTGAAGCTGCACGGAAAGCACGTGAAGAAGCACGAAGCGGTAAAAAGAGTAAGAAAAGAGACGTTCTTTTAAGTGGAAAACTAACTCCAGCGCAATCCAAGAACCCGAGCCGTAATGAACTTTACCTGGTAGAGGGTGACTCTGCTGGTGGTTCTGCAAAGCAAGGTCGTGATCGTAAATTCCAAGCGATCTTACCGTTACGAGGAAAAGTTATTAATACAGAAAAAGCAAAATTAGATGACATTATGAAAAACGAAGAAATCCGCACGATCATCCACGCTATAGGTGCTGGGGTTGGTGCAGATTTTTCTATTGAAGATATAAACTACGATAAAGTCGTTATCATGACCGATGCCGATACAGATGGTGCACACATTCAAGTTTTACTACTTACATTCTTCTATCGCTACATGAAGCCGCTTATAGAATCCGGTAAAGTTTACATTGCACTTCCACCACTTTACAAAGTAAGTAAAGGTACAGGTAAAAAAGAAGTTTTAGAATATGCATGGGATGAAGACGAACTAAAGCAAGCGATAAAAAAAATCGGTAAAGGTTATACGATTCAACGTTATAAAGGTCTCGGGGAGATGAACGCTACTCAATTATGGGAAACGACGATGGACCCTGAAACCAGAACGCTAATTCGTGTGAAAATTGATGATATTGCTCGTGCTGAAAAACGTGTATCAACATTGATGGGAGATAAAGTTGAACCACGCCGTAAATGGATTGAGTCTCACGTTGCATTTGGGCTAGAAGAGGAAACAAACATCTTAGAAAACGAAAATATCATGGTAACGAAGGAGGATTAACTTGGCACAGACAGAGCGCTACTTAGACCTACCACTAGAAGAAGTCATTGGCGACCGCTTTGGTCGCTATAGTAAATACATTATCCAAGATCGTGCGCTGCCAGATGTACGTGATGGCTTAAAGCCTGTACAACGCCGAATTTTATATGCGATGTACCGTGAAGGAAACTTAGCTGATAAGCCGTTCCGAAAAGCCGCTAAAACGGTCGGTAACGTAATCGGTAACTACCATCCGCACGGAGATACATCAGTGTATGATGCGATGATTCGTATGAGTCAAGATTGGAAGCTTCGTAACCTTCTTGTTGAGATGCACGGAAACAACGGATCAATTGATGGAGATCCACCAGCAGCAATGCGTTATACAGAGGCGCGGTTGTCATCGATTGCCTCTGAACTTTTACGAGACATCGATAAAGAAACGGTTGACTTCATTCATAATTTCGATGACACGCAAGAAGAGCCCGTTGTTTTACCCTCGATGTTTCCCAACTTACTGGTCAATGGGTCCACAGGAATTTCTGCAGGGTACGCTACGGACATACCACCACATCACTTAGGTGAAGTCATTGATGGTGCGATTCACTTAATGGAGAACCCGTTAGCAAGCTTAGAAGATATTATGGGATTTGTAAAAGGACCTGATTTTCCAACTGGAGGTATCGCTCAAGGGTTAGATGGAATTAAACAAGCATATCAAACAGGAAAAGGAAAAGTTGTTTTACGAGCTAAAACAGAAATCGAAGAGCTTAAAGGCGGTCGTCAACAAATTGTTATTACTGAAATTCCATATGAAATTATTAAAGCGAACCTCGTAAAGAAAATGGATGAGCTTCGTTTTGATAAAAAAGTCGACGGAATCGCTGAAGTACGTGATGAAACAGATAGAACGGGTCTTCGAATCGTCGTAGAGTTGAAAAAAGATGCGAGCTCTGAAGCAATTTTAAACTACTTATTTAAAAATACTGATTTACAAATCACATACAGTTTTAACATGGTTGCCATTCATAACAAGCGCCCTCAATTACTCGGCTTAAGAGAAATGCTCCAAGCTTATGTGGGGCACCAAAAAGAAGTTATTACACGACGATCAGAATATGAGCTGCGTAAAGCAAAAGAACGTGCCCATATTGTTGAAGGACTTATTAAAGCGATCTCAATCTTAGATGAAGTAATCGCGTCAATCCGATCATCAAAAGATAAACGTGACGCTAAAGATAACCTTATTGCACGGTTTGAATTTACTGAACCACAAGCCGAAGCAATTGTCACGTTACAGTTATATCGTTTAACAAACACCGATATTACAACACTGCAAAAAGAGGCCGATGAATTAGTTAAGCTCATTAACCGTTTAGAAGCAATCCTTAATAGCGAAAGAAAATTAATCAGTGTCATCAAAAAAGATTTACTTCAAATTAAGGAAAAATTCGCAGATGAGCGCAGAACGGTCATTAAAAAAGATATTGAAGAAATTAAAATTGACCTGGAAGTTCTTGTTCCAGCTGAAGATGTAATGGTTACCGTAACGAAGGAAGGGTATGTAAAACGGACGAGTCTTCGTTCTTACGCAGCATCAAATAGTGAACCGCCAGGAATGAAGGAAGAAGATTATGTTATTGGTCATTACCATACGAATACTGTAGATACACTGCTTATTTTCACAAAGCTAGGAAACTATTTGTATTTACCAGTTCACCAACTTCCAGACATTCGCTGGAAAGACAACGGCCAGCATGTTGCAAACCTCGTTTCAGGGTTAGATCGTGAAGATGAAATCCTTCATTCAATGATCATTAAAGAATTTAGTGAAGAAGAATATTTAGTGTTTTTTACAAAACATGGAATGATTAAACGAAGTCAGTTGTCTCTTTATAAGGCACAACGATTTACAAAACCACTCGTTGCTGTAAAACTAAAAGATGAAGACGAAGTCGTTAATGTTCAATTAACCAATGGGGCAACAGAAGTATTTATTGGAACCAACCAAGGTTACGGCTTATGGTTTGGTGAAGATGAAGTCAATATCGTTGGTCAGCGGGCCGCTGGAGTTAAAGGAATTAATTTGAAGACAGATGACTATGTTGTGAATGGTCATACGTTTACGCCAGAAGAAAATGTTTATTTCTTTGTTGCTACGCAACGAGGTGCTGCTAAAAAGGTATCAATTAAAGAATTTGATAAATCAACAAGAGCAAAACGCGGTCTCGTGATGTTACGCGAATTGAAAAAAGAACCACATCGAATTGTAGGAATTGAAAAAGTAACAAGTAATGAACAAATCATCTTGATGACAAAAAGAAATGCAAAAGCATTTGTGGAAGTCGCTCATTTACGACCAAATGATAGGTATAGTAACGGATCATTTGTCATAGACAGTGCCACAGATGGGGAAGTCAATCGCATAGTTCAAATTGTTAGTACTGAACCAAAAAATGATGAGTAATTGTACTCATCATTTTTTTATTAGGCTCTTTTCTAAAAGAATGTTGCGTTTAGCTATTGGACCGTAACCAAGCGAAAGTTTGGTTCTTCACGCTTTAGCGTGAAGCTTTCCAATAACAACAAAGTATACAAGTAAAGCCTTTTATTATTTTTTAACTATATATATAAAAACAAAATTCGTGTATGTAGGGAAGAGGACTACATAAAACATAGAATAAATGCAAACATCAGCAACAAAGGACAAAATGGTTGTGTAGATTGTTGACAAATAAAGTCACATAATATCATTACCATAATTATATTATGTAAACTAACAAACAAGTCACTAGATACAGCAACATCTTTATGATAGAGTAATAGTATAGTTAGGTTTTATTACAAAGTGTCACTAAAAAATAATAGATGAAGGTGATAAATATGATGAAACAAGAGCTATCTAATTTCTTTATTCAGAAAATTGAAACGGCAAAAGTGCAATTCGAACGAACAATTGATTGTAAGCATACAGAATTTGACGATCTATACCCATACATGAGTGAACAACCGCAATTCTTTTGGTATAAACGATACGTAGCTTGGCAAGAATTATTAACAGTTGTTAAATTAGCTCAAGAATTAGATCTAGACTGGAGCCCATCATTTACAGAAAAACAAGCTAAATATGTACAATCAAAGGTTTTGGATGCAAAAGTTTTAGATTACTGGTATGAAGAAGTAAATTCTGAAGAAGAAACACAAAATAAACAATAACCACAATTAACGGCAAATAAATATTGTTTGATACTTATCCAGTACAGAAACTATTCTGAACTGGATATTTTTATGGATTGAATTTAATGATCTATATAAATGATCGTACTTAATGAAACGCGTATCAACACAAAATTTTTTCAATTTCGTCTCACTATTTTAAGTTTACTCAGGTTTTGAGACATAGTATCTTTTTAATTTACAACTTCCAATAATATATATTATGTAAACTAGTAAAAAGTGAAAAATTAAAACTCACATCCACTTCTGTGAGTTTTATAAGGAATAATTAATTTTTCTTAATTCGATTTATAATCTCGAAGTTTTTATGATTTAATAAGTACTTTAAGTATGACATTTGTTCTTTACAGTGTTGAGACATATTTATTCGTTTATAAGTTAAGTATTCACCAATCTCAACCTTATATATTAGTTTTGACAAAGTAATTAAATGATCTTTACCTTTTACCCATACACGGTAAATAGGATTACCAGTTTTAGTCTGATTTACAATAATCATCGAATTTAATTCCCACGTTTGAAAAATAAAATGTAATTGTTCAGCAAATGATTTACTAGCTGACGTAACATTCATCGTATACCCCTCATGATCAACCCATCCATCACCATCAATAACCCCTCTTACAAACGAAGGCAAAAATTCTGCTGGTACATCTGGGAATTGGACAGTTAATGATTTATTATACATATCAATTATTATATCATCTGTTATCCCAGGTTTTCTCGGCATTTTTCTCGCTCCACTTTTTTTTCATTTACAATTTTTATTTCAAGGAAATCTAATGTAACTACCTTTATTATCATTATACGAACATATGTTTTTCGTTAACAAGTTCCGGCGTGTGGTTCTTTTGTTAAGAGTTTTTAAATAATGTAGAAATTATTAATAGCCAATGCGTTTTACTTTTTAATGTTGCTTAGTGACTTTTTTGTACGAAAATAAACACCCACACTCTATTTCTTTAAGAATGAGTGTGGGTGTTTATAAGGTCTTGCTTTTAATGTTTTTCGTCATGTCTGCTTTATCTTATGGAGTCCGTTACCGATAGCTATACAGTTTGAAAAGATTAAAGAATGGAAGCTTAAAATATAAGCAACGTCCTTTCGTTCTAGGTTGTTCAGTCATTTCAACATCTTCCATTAATGCCTTCATTGACAGCTTAAAGTCTTTTGGCGACATCATAATTTCTCCCTCCTTTCTTTTATAATAAAAAATAGGACTTACATCAATACTATATATGTATTTTACATGTAGGTGCAATAATTATGACTTGTTTTATTAAAAAAATTGATTATATTTTAAATTATGTGAAAATATAATGATAATTGCTTATTATGCTGCCTTCAGAACATATAAAGTGGCGTAACCTTAAAGGATTACGCCTAATCTTATAAAATGAGCATTATTTCATGATATCTTTTTTTGGCCTACCTATTTTAGCTTCTCTTACAAACTATCGCCAAAATCTGCTCTAAACTTTGCTGCTAGTCTTTCAGGCCAATTCGATTCAGCTTCTAATCTTCCAAAGAAGAAGCGTAATACTATGCTTCTTCAACATACGTTAAACCACCATTGAAGATAAGCTTCTTTTTAGTTTGTACAACTCCTCCACCACGAGCGCACCCGAGTTTACGTGCAGAGAAATAAATAATCTCTCATATCAGAATGAGTAATTATTCTATATGGAGAGAACCTAAAAGTTACTACGTCACCAGTAATGTGAATATAACATTTTACGCAGTTAATCCGTGAAAGTAAAAGTACTTTTTATAGGAGGGGCTACATGAAAAGTTTCCTGCTGAATGAAAAGAAAAAACTGCATTTTTGGATACAGGCATTAGTTGTTGCAAATGGTTTGTCAATTATAGTTGGGTTTATCTATATACTAACAAACGTTTCTCATGGACTTTGGAACATTTTTGGAATTTTTTTGTTTTTAACCTTAATAAGTAATGTCATTATAACAATAGTAGACTATCCTAGTAGAAGTTTAGATTACCTTTATTTATGTGTGACCATCCTAACAGTGCCCATTGTTCCAATTATGAACAAATATGTATCTGAGCAAGTGACACATGCGAGTTCACGGAGTGTTATTTCTTTGATTTTGATTTTTTTATTGTTTATTTTAGGTGGAGTACTTGCGAGTAATAAGCTTTATCACCTAAAAAACCATCATTTTTACTCAAAACCATATTTAAATAAAAATAAGACCAGTGGTCCGAATAAGATCATTAAAAGAAGCCTCGTGTTCTTATTAAGTACCATTCTTGCTCTCGGGATTTATGTTTCTTATGAACTACTCATTGGTAGAGGTGCTAATTTTGTAGAGGTCGCTGTTCCACAGCTATCTTTATTTTTTAGTATCATCTTCTTGACAGTTGCCGTATTCCTTTTAAAAATAACAAATTTGAGGTTATATCCTAGGAGGTTTATTCTACTCCTTGGTATAACGCTTGCTACGATCTTTACTCTACCGGTAATCATGACACCATTCACCATTAGTGAAACCAATCTGAATTATATTCAAGCTTTTCGTTCAGACCCGAAACAGATCGTACCAACAGCTGAAGAGATGCATTTTATGCAGACTCCCTTCTCTTTACCGGATTATTTTTATGGAACAAAATCAGGTAATTACCGTGTGAAAGAAAATATACTTTATTATGAAGGGACAGAAGGTGTTGATAAAGGCATTAAGCTACATTTTGACGTCTATAGGCCTCCAGCTAATGAAAAGGGTCTTCCGGGTCATCATTCAGTATTGATACGAATTCATGGTGGCGGCTGGACGTCAGGAGATAAAGGGTCATTAAATAACGCTCAATTGAATAAACACTTTGCCAGCCAAGGTTACGTTGTGTTTGATGTCCAACACGGTCTCAGTGATGGAGAACGAGTCTTTAAATTTCTCAAAGTCCCTGAAAATATTGTCGGTAATTTTTCAACAGATGATATGGTCCGTCACATTGGAATATTCACAGACTATTTGGCAGATCACTACAAGGAATACGGGGCCAATTTAGACTCTGTTTTTGTGTCTGGTAACTCTTCTGGAGGACATTTAGCAAATGCTGTTGGTCTGGCAAATACACGATATGATTACTTAAACCCTAAACTAAAAATCAAAGGCGTTATACCTGTTTATCCGGCGAACGGGTTAGCTTCTATAGTAGGTATAGATGGTTCTGACGACATTATGGATCCTTCTCTTTTAGTAGCAAAGGATAGCCCGCCTGTCTTAATTTGTCAGGGAACCCACGATGGAATTGTTGATCAAACGATTGCTATTCAAATGGATAAGACCTACAAAAAAATAGGAAATGAAAAATCAGCTTTAATTCTTCTTCCTTATGCTGGTCATGCTAGCAATTCCTATTATTCAGGTAACTTCAATCAATTGTTTATCTATTATATGGAACGGTTTATGTATCAATTTAAATAATGAAATGAACGAAGAGCCATTTTAGATAATAAGCCCATTCCGCATCGCCACAGCCACAGTCTCCGTTCGGTGTTTTGTACCGAGCTTTCGGCTTGCAGATGTTAAGTAATCACGTACGGTAAACTCACTTAGCCCCATAAAATCTGCCATTTCTTTTAGACTGTAACCGTATGATAATTTTTGCAGTACTTCTTTTTCGCGTTTACTTAGTTTCTGTCTCGCACTCGAGTGTGGGAATAGCCATTGAGCTGAAATTTGAAAGTATTGATAAAGTGCTTCAATTACATCTTTTGTTACTTCCTGCTCTTCAATATACCGGTCAATCAACGCTGTTCCAATTACCGTTCCGCTATAACATATCGGTATGATGACGAGTGAAGTTAATTGGAATTGTTCTATGTATTGGATGGGCCAATTTCGTGGTTCGATGATTGTTTGATGTGGTCTTTTTTGCGATAAAGCATAATAAATGGGTGGAAAGTCACGAACATCTTCTTTTATCATATTTAATGGTTCGATAATATCCTCTTCAATAAGGATGATCCCTTCTCCAAGATAATTTAAAGGGGAGTATGTATAGATTGTCCCCCTTTTAAACGGAAAGAAAATTGTACAACCTCGCATAATCCATTCAACCCTTTTCAATGGATCCTCTATCGTTTGTAAACGATGAATGTAATCAAACATTCTTGCATTTAACATTCGACAATATTCACCCCTCTATTTTCAGTACTGTTACAAGAAGTCTTTTGTATATAAAATTAATTTAAGTAAGCGCTTACTTATCAGAATTTTTAGACTTAATAACTTCATTATAATCTGTCACACGGTGGTTTTAAAGTATTTTTGTTTCGTTTCAATGAAAAAGGAGGCTTTCTTTATGACGGTAAATCTTGAGGTATTGAACTTTCCATTATTTATTAATGGACAATGGGTCCCTTCTCTTACAGGAGAAACGTTTGATGTAAAAAACCCGGCAACTGGAGAGGTCGTTGCAAAAGTGGCGAAAGGTAATGAGGCCGATGTGAACGCAGCTGTACAAGCTGCTAAAGTAGCTTTTGAAAATGAAGACTGGGCGTATATGAAGCCAAAGGACCGCGCGCAAATTTTAAATACAATTGCACACTTAATTACGCAAAATGCAGAAGAATTAGCGTACTTAGAAGTCATTAGTTCAGGCGCTACCGTACGCCGCGTATCGAGCAATGATATTTTACAGATGGCAGACTTATTTCAAACGATGGCGAAATTTGTGGTAGAGTATCCGTTTTCCGAAACATTACCTGTTCCTCCTTTCCCTGGTCCAGCACATAACTTCGTCTGGCGTGAACCGATTGGTGTGTGTGCAGCAATTACTCCTTGGAACATGCCGATGTTAATTGCAACTTGGAAAATTGCTCCGGCTCTTGCGACTGGAAACACGATTGTGATTAAGCCAGCATCTTATACCCCGTTAACAACTTTGAAGCTAGCAGAAATTATTTCTCAAGTCGTACCTCCAGGTGTAATTAATGTCGTTACTGGCTCAGGAAAAGAAGTAGGTGAACCACTAGCAATCCACCCGGATGTCGATAAAATTGCTTTTACAGGCTCAACAGAAGTCGGGAGAAATATTATGAGTCTCGCTTCCCATACCATCAAAAATACGACATTAGAATTAGGCGGTAAATCTCCTAATATTTTATTAGATGATGCGAATTTAGAACTAGCTCTACCTGGAAGTTTATTTGGGGTCTTCCTCCACTCTGGTCAATTATGTGAGTCTGGTACGAGATTATTTGTTCCAGACGAGTTGCACGAGGAGGTTGTCGAGGGCTTAGTTGCGCTGACGAAGAAACTGAAGCTTGGTCATCCATTAGAGGAAACAACTGACGTCGGTCCGGTTATTTCCAGTCAGCAGCGGGATACCGTTTTATCTTATATTGAGTCGGGATTAAGCGAAGGTGCGACACTCGTTTGTGGCGGAAAAGAAGTGACTCTTGAAGGTTGCGAAGGCGGACATTTTATAGAACCAACTATTTTTACGAATGTAACGAATGATATGAAAATTGCCCAAGAAGAGATTTTTGGCCCAGTACTTAGCGTGATCCGCTATTCTGATGTGGATGATGTTATTAGACAAGCGAATGATACGATCTACGGATTAGCTGCTGGTGTTTGGACGGAAGATGTTAATAAGGCCTATAAAACAGCTAGACAATTACGAGCTGGTGTCGTTTGGATCAATGACTGGCATATGTTACGAAATGATGCCCCGTTTGGAGGATATAAGCAAAGCGGAATTGGTCGTGAAATGGGGAAACAATCTCTAGATGCTTATACTCAATTAAAACATGTCCATACTTCCATGGTGTCTGATTTAAAAAATAGACCTTGGTACCAAATCTTATTCTCTGACACGAATTCAAACTAAAATCATGTGTTCTAAAATGAAATCAATATAACGGGGTGATCTTTTGTTAACGACAACTTTATCTCAATTTATGTTACGTACAGGTATATATAGTGGATCAAATACGCGTGCTCTCGTTCCTGATCTGTTCAGAGGGCTGGGTGCAAAACGTGTCGTTTTATTTAGTGATCGAGGATTGGAGCAAGCCGGGGTTGTTGAAAAAGTAGCACAAATTTTTGAATTAACTCCACATGGGACAGGTCCAGAACTTGCTGGAATTTATTTAGATATTGCTCAAGATGCAGAAAGTTCTTCTGTCAATGCTGCGACACGTTATGCTAGAGAAGTTGGTGCAGATGCGCTGTTAGCGGTCGGTGGCGGCAGTGTGCTAGATACGGTTAAGGCTGTTAAGTACTCTCTTCATAAAGGGCTGACGAATATAAATGAAGCCATTCCTGGAGGGTTTTTATACGAATCTTTTCCACAAGCCAATTATATTTCGATCCCGCATATTTCAATTCCTACGACTGCTGGAACAGGTTCGGAAGTATCTCCTATCGCCGTTGTTTATAATGAAGAAATTAAAATGAAAACGAATATGATTAATCCATTTATTGCGGCAGATATGGCTATTTTAGATCCC
Organism: Alkalihalobacterium sp. APHAB7; assembly: GCF_048323755.1. Classification (NCBI taxonomy): domain Bacteria; kingdom Bacillati; phylum Bacillota; class Bacilli; order Caryophanales; family Bacillaceae; genus Alkalihalobacterium; species Alkalihalobacterium sp. APHAB7. The sequence goes on along the minus strand of NZ_JBLWFS010000016.1, from coordinate 47,133 downwards.
GATTTAACAGTCGGCTTACCACCGTTTATAACGGCATTTACTGGTTTTGATGCGCTAACACATGCTGTTGAAGCACTCGCCTCTCCTACATCAACTGGACTAACAGATGCTTATGCGCTTCATGCCATTCGTTTAATTGAAAAAAACTTACCGATTGCTGTTGAAAACGGTGCAGATAAAACAGCACGCATGGAAATGTTACAAGCAAGTTTAATGGGAATTACAGCCTTCAGCTTTGCATTAAATGCGATTCCAGTTCACAATTTTGCCCATGCCTATGGAGCGCTTTTCCGTATCCCGCATGGCTTAGCCAATGCTGTCTTCTTACCAGTTGTCATGGAATCGGTTCCTGATCTTTACCTGCCAAAAGTAAAAGAACTGGCAGAAGCATTAAGTGTAGACACAGTAAGTGGTGATGACCCGCAATTACTTTTGACTCAAATTGTGGACAAAATCAAAGGACTCCAGCAAAAAACTGGACTGCCAGAAAACTTTGACGCTTATAATATTTCCGAGAGTGATCTTGAGCAGACGATAACTGCAGTATCAATGGATCCGGCTGCACTTAACTTTCCTATGCCTCCTGAACTGATTCGAGCGATTGGAGAGAAAGTAGTGCCACTGCAAATTAAAAATTAAATTACAGTATAATTCGGATTGTAAAAGGCATGAAGAACTGTTCTTCGTGCCTTTAGCAATCTATTATATTTTTAAATAGTAGCTCTTTAAACCTCTTTGCATCTACCTCTTCACAGATTGTCACATTAGCGTGTTTTTCTAGCAAATGATGTTGATCGATAATAACTTGTCCATACGTTTGTTCACTTTTCGTTTCGACATACGCATACGCCTCGTATTTTTTTAAAATGATTTTGTCTGAGATCGCGACGGCCATTGCCGTTGGATCGGGGAGGTCAAATCCTCGCTTACCAAAACGTTTCTCGTCAAATGCCTCAACGGATTGATTACACCGTACACAAAAATCAGCAATCGGTGAATTCTGTTGCTGTAAGTATTCGATGTCTTCTTTGGAAAGAAACGTCTTTCCTAAGCAAACATCCCAACCAACCATCGTTATGGGCATTCCGGACTGCAAGACAATACTAGCTGCTTCTGCATCGACGTACATGTTAAATTCAGCAACAGGAGTAATATTTCCAGGACCAAGCCCAGCTCCTCCCATAATGACTACTTTTTTAACCATTTCTGCTATTCTCGGTTCTTTTAAATAAGCTAGTGCCAAATTCATTAGGGGACCCAATGTGACTACTTCTATTTCTCCAGGGTTACTCGTAATAAGGTGAATGATCGCATCAACAGCATGTTCTTGATCTTCTGTTACCTTTGGTTCAGGAAGATGCATATTTCCCATGCCGTCTTTTCCGTGGACAAACTCTGACGTAAACAACTCTCTCATAAATGGCTTTCCTACTCCCTTATATACAGGAGGAATATACGTATTCGCTCTTTCAACAGAAATACGGGCATTTTTTGAAGCTAAATCAACTGTAACATTGCCTGCAACGACCGTTATCGCTTCTACTTTAATACTTGGTTCTCGAAGGGCCATAATAATGGCAACGACATCATCTGAAGCTGTATCCGTGTCAATGATTACTCTCCTCACCTTGATCTTCTCCTTTTCCGCTATGTATGTTTAGTTTGACCAAGATGGACATTTTCATGAGAAGTGCTTGTTCCTTAGGTAAACTACAAACCATTTCTATTAAAATTCCTTGTTCGTCTATACCGGTATAAAAACAAATCATAGAATAACTATCGAGGTGATGTAAAAATGGTGAAAATCTTTATTGACCCTGGACATGGTGGTGACGATACTGGAGCTGAAGGCAACGGATTAGTTGAGAAAGATTTGGTTTTAACCATTTCTCTAGAAATGCAGTCCATCTTAAATCGTTATCCAGATGTAGAAGTTCGGTTAAGTCGTGAAGATGATCGTTCCGTAGGACTTTCAGAACGCGCACAAATGGCCAACGATTGGGACGCTGATTACTTTATTTCTGTTCACGTCAACGCTGGTGAGGGTTCTGGTTTTGAATCATATATTCACTCAAATAGTTTAGAAGAAACTGTCGATAAGCGTGAGACGATGCATCGTGTCATCGTTAATACACTGGATGTAACTGATCGAGGTAAAAAAGAAGCCGACTTTGCTGTACTGCGAGAAACGGAGATGTCTGCTATCTTAACAGAAAACCTTTTTGTCGATAATGCTTCAGAAGCTGAAAAATTAAGCAATCCTTCGTTTCTAACTGAGATAGCACAAGCTCATGTTAATGGCCTAGTGGAGATATTTGACCTTGAAGAAATAGAAGATAATGATCAAGAAGACGATGTTTTATTTATCGTTCAAGTAGGGGCATTTGAAAACGAAGAAAATGCGAAGCGCTTGGCAGAGGAATTAGAAGCACAAGGGTACGAAGCGTACATTAGAAGAGAGACTCGTTCTTCATAGCACCTTTCTTTATGGGCCTTTTTGATACGGAGAATAAATGACACTTTCATAAATAAAAGCTAAAGATTCCTTTATATATAGGGATCTTTAGCTTTCTTTTAGGTAACCTAATTTCCTTCTTCATCGCTTTTCTGTTTTGCATACTCTAGTACTGTTTTATAAAGTCTTCTTCACTAATCTCGCCGTTAAGGTGTTCACGGACTAGCTTTTCATGCTTTTCCGTGATGACAAAACCAGATAGTTCGAGATTAGCTTTTGTCTGTTTAAACGCTTTTTCTAAGTCGCGTTCCAAAAGTAACCCCCCAGTCCAATCTAGGAAAGACATCGTTTATAAGAGAAGTAAGTTTACATAATAACATTATGTTTTACTTTTTCTTTCAATGACGCTTACAATGTGGTGTTATTACTTTGCAAATATCCCTTGACGTTTGACTATTCTCTCATATAAATCTTCTAACGTCCCACGCTCATCAAAAGTATATTTCGGTGCCCCACGGTCGATAACATGTCCTTCGACGAGGAACGTTTTCATCCCCAGTTCGCTAACGACCATATCTTCTTGAATATCGTTACCGATCATAATGCATTCTTCTGGGGTTACTTCTAGGCGATTACAAATCGACTCGTAATAATGGGTATGTGGTTTTGTAAATGTACTCTCCTCGTACACCGTCACCATTTCAAATGGCATATCCGCAACGCCTGCCCAGTTTAAACGATGATGAATCGCTACTTTTGGGAAAACTGGGTTTGTAGCAATTCCCACTCGGTATCCTTGTGAAAAAACCTCTTCTACTACTTTTTTTGCTGTTAGCGTGGGCTTTGTTAAATGAGAGAAAGTCGGGAAAACACTCTCATAAAAGTGGTCTAATGTAGGCCAAATGTCTTCTTTTTTTACGTTTACAGCATTGAGAAATGTTTCTTCAAACACTTGTTCATTCGTTTTCATTGGATCTAAGTTTTTTATCATCGCTTCGGTTCCTGCCCATAGGGATGGTACAAAGCGTTGCGGCTCCACAATATGTGCAACTCGTGGAGCGAGTTCCTTAATGTATGTCTGAATAAAAGATTCCGTATCCATTGGAAGAAGTGTTCCATCTAAGTCGAATAAGATTACTTTTGCCATGATTATCGCCTCTTATATCTGTGAATTTTTTTACAATTTTAATAGAATGTTCATCCCAAATTATAACATAAATACCATTTATAAAAAGTAAAGAGGCATTACAATGGCGTCAAATTTCACTTTACCCAATCTCACTTTTCCCACGGCTTCGTGGTCGTTATAAATTCTGCCATTTCTTTACTTTGTTTTCTTCGTTCAATCCGGATTTTTGCTCGTTCATGGCCCGTCTTATTTAATTTCATTTCTTCTTCTGTTTCTGGGGTTACTCCTGGAACAGGAATGGGTCGTCCGTCTTCTCCTAGACTAACAAACGTTAGAAAAGCAGTAGCAGCCATTCTTCTATCTCCAGAATTAAAATCTTCTGCAATAATTTTTACGAAGATCTCCATCGACGTCTTCCCAGTCCAAGTTACAAATGACTCTAAAGATACCGCATCACTTTGATAAATAGGATTTAAAAAATCTACCGAATCGGTCGATGCTGTTACTACATCAGTCCGACTATGAAGCCTCGCACTGATCGAAGCTACCTCATCTACATTCCTCATTAAAATACCACCGAATAATGTATTGTGATTATTCGTCTCATTCGGTAATACTAAATGTGTTTTAATCACTCTCGATTCTTTTACAAATTTAGGTTTCATGGTCAAACCTCCTTCTTTCTACATGGCTCTTTCTAAAAGAATGTTGCTTTTAGCTATTGGACCGTAACCAAGCGAAAGCTTGGTTCTTCACGCTTTAGCGTGAAGCTTTTGAATATAAATCAGCCCTACATTCATTATTCCTTATAAATAGAAAGTGATAAACATTGTATTCGCAAAGTTTTCTACAAAACCTTCCTACGATATAAAAAAGATCTGTATAATAGGGATGAAGTTTATATTTCGTGTTACTAAGAAATTTCTAATGTTTCTTCTCTTTTCTTCAAAATACATAAAAAGGAGTTGTTCGCCAATGAATTGGTATGAAGAAGTACTGAAACGAAAAGAAGATTTACTATTAGATTTAACGAACTTGCTCAAAATTGAAAGTACGAAAGATCCAGAAACGGCTTCGTCAGAATATCCGATGGGTAAGAATGTAGCTGAGGCTCTTGACTATATGTTACATCTATCTTCTCAACAAGGGATGGTTATAAAAAATCATGAAGGGTTTTATGGATATGGTGAATTAAAAGGTACAACAAATGATGATCATGTAGCGGTGCTTTGTCACATCGATGTTGTCCCCGCAACGGGAGAATGGACCTCTCCTCCGTTTGAACCGACGATCCGTGAAGGAAAACTGTATGCGCGAGGAGCCATTGACGACAAAGGACCAACGATGGCAGCGTTCTACGCGGTAAAGCTTATAAACGAACTGCAATTACCACTAAAGCGTAACGTTCGAATTATATTCGGGACAGATGAAGAAAGTGGAATGAGTTGTTTGAAGACGTATCGTGAAGTAGAACAACCTCCAGTTGCCGGGTTTGCACCTGATGCTACTTTCCCAATCATTAATGCAGAAAAAGGACAAATTCATGTGAAATGTGGTATGACTAATGTAAATGCTTCGGATGACAAGTCACAAAGTCCTTTTACACTCCTTTCTTTTGCATCTGGATCTAGAGCGAATATGGTTCCTGAAACGGCAACAGCGATTGTTCATGGAGATGTTTCAACCATGTCGGCGAAGTTTACTTCCTTTTTAGAAAGCAATGATTTGCAAGGGGAAAGTTCAATTAATGGCGAAGAAATAACCTTGAACCTAAAAGGGCTGTCTGCTCACAGCATGGAGCCATTTAAAGGTAAAAACGCAGCAGTTCACTTAGCGCACTTTCTAAATACGTTAGGACTAGATGCAAGTGGAAAAGAATATCTCTCATTTATTGATACGGCCCTTTATGAAGATCACTACGGCGAAAAACTAGGTATCAATCATTCGGATGAAATTACAGGACCTTTAACAGTTAATCCAGCCATCTTTCAATACGAAGGAACGGAAGGATACGTACAATTGAATATTAGATACCCGGTAACAGCTCAATTTGAAACAATTGAAAGTACAATTCAAAGTGCCTTAAAAGCTACTGAGTTCACGGTAGATGAGATTCGTAATAAAAATCCTCATCACGTCGACAAAGATACACCGATGATCCGCTCCCTCCAATTGGCTTATGAAGAAGAAACAGGCAATGAACCAACCTTGCTTTCAAGTGGCGGTAATACATATGCTAGCTTGCTTCCGAATTGCGTTGCATACGGAGCTGTCTTTCCTGGAAAAGAAATGACAGCTCATCAAAAAGATGAGTATATTGAAGTCGATGACCTCTTAAAAGCTACGGCCATTTATGCGAGAGCCATTTACAACCTTGCCAACATGGAAGGATAAGTTATCCGGTTTCACTTTATCAATCGACTTAGCGCGGTGTGGAAGCTAATTTTATTGAAAAGTTTACAGTTGGACGTACCATACATGATTGGTGCGTCTTTTTCATAATATTTATAATTAGGTTTATCACCATGGTTAGAAAGAATTTGCAGAGGAGGTATTGAAATGGTGCTTATTTTTAATTGGCTTGCCTATTTACTTATGGTCGGAGTGAACGCGCTTGCGAACATTATTCCGATTGGCGGGAAAACAACAGGAGAAATTTCTGCTAGACTCGAGGTTTTATTTACTCCAGCAGGTTATGTTTTTTCTATTTGGGGTCTAATTTATTTGCTTCTCGGTGTGTGGCTTGTCAGGGGAATTCCTAAAAATCGCAGAAATCTTCCGTTATATACAGAAACAAGTTCCCTATTTATCTTAAGTTGCCTATTGAATACGGCATGGATCTTTCTTTGGCATTATCAATTATTTTTATGGACCGTCCCAGTCATGGTTAGCTTGCTTCTTACACTCATTTTTCTTTACCAAAAGGTCAAGGCTACCGATCCAGCGAAAATCGACCAAGCTCCTTTTTCCATTTATCTCGGCTGGATCAGTGTCGCAACCATAGCTAATGTTAGCTATGTTTTAGTGGAATACACTTGGGGTGGATTTGGTTTATCACAAGTGACATGGACCATTATCATGCTTGTTGTAGCGACATTGTTAGCTGTCTATTTTAGGATCCATCAAAATGATCGCCTTTTTCCACTCGTTTTCGTATGGGCAATTGTTGGAATCGGTGTTCAAAATCAATCTGCTTACCCATCGTTAGCTAATCTTACTTACGTGCTAGCTGCAATTATTGTTATCGTTACTCTCTTACCCATAAAGGCAAAAAGTTGACGAAAAGATATAAATAACAAGCCTAACCGTCGTTATTTCGATTTTCGGATCAGTTCTTCTCTGCTCTTTTCATTTCCGAACGAACTCATGAGAATGTGACTCTTTGGTTATTCTAATGAGTAATAGTCCCAATTTAGAGCTTGCAGTGAATAAAAAAGATCCTTATTTACTCTAAATGTATCTATAATTTACGAAAAGGTGCGGTTAGGTGGCTTAAATTTATGAAAAATAGACTCTTATATTTAAGTTTAAATTTCTTTTCGATACTTTTATTAATCTATACCTTTCGGAAAACCAAAAAGGGAAACAAGAGGTACTTCTGGCCTCTTTATGTTACATTTACCGGACTCAATTACTTTTTTGAATTTTTTGTTCTTGTGATTGGCAAAGCCTATGAGTATGATCCCAAAATTCTAAAAAAGCAATACTTTGATAATGTATTTGGCTCAACTGTTTCACAACTATTTGTCGTCCCAACGACTAGCCTGTTTATAAATATGCTTAATTTAAAAGCAAGATGGTCTACTTTTTTTGCATTACTACTGTCTGTTGGTATTGAGAAGGTTTTTATTAAACAAAAAATATTTAAACTCAATTGGTGGGTTACTCCATTTACAACGGTTGGATTACAATTTTTTTATGTAATCGCAAGATACTGGACAATTCAAATTATAGAAAAAAAGAACAGACTATTTGAAGTGTTAACAATCTTCTTTTCTGTATTTGTCTGTTACTCGACGATGAACTTCTTACATGTTTCACTATTTCGTACTTGTTTTTTCAATGTTCCTCTCTATAAAAATCGATATCGAAGTCACGTTACGTTGTCTTCTTTATACAGTGGACTTAGCTCGGTCCTTTTTGTTATTGCTGTATTGAAGAATATAAAAAGAAGGGCTGCGGTAACGGTCGTTTCTTTCATCTTGCTAGAAACTTTGTTAATTAAAGCAAAAGTTATAAAAATATATTCTTATCCGGCTTTTTATACAGCTTCACTCGTTACAAAGATTGCTAGTATGGCTATTGGAAAGTTCATACATCAAAAGTTATATGAGAATAATGGATCTGTTGCATTAGATCGTGACAAAAAAGAGAAAATGTTGGTCTAAGAACCTATACTTGATTAACTGGTAATGAAGACGATTACATTCAAATGTAATCGTCTTCATTTTATTTTTTGGTTGACTTCGAAAAAAACTATGCCATAATAATTAAAGTGACACCAAGAAAATAAAATTTCATGAGAGCTGTTGCCTTTATTTTTTGCAAGGGTAAGAGAAATCATCTAAAATTATCTTTTGTTTTATTGCTGCTTATTGATATGAATTAAATAACATTAAATATTATGTATACGGAAACTTTTTGTAAATACCAAGGTGTGAGTACTAAAGGGGCCAATGTTGATTATGAATTGATCATCATTGGTCTCTTTTTTGTGTAAATGAAAAATTTTTATAGGCTTATGTACATATTAAGGAGGTTTTACTTATGAATAGATGGTTAGTCGTCCTCGGTGCTGTTATTATTCAAATTAACTTAGGAGCAGTATACGCGTGGAGTTTATTTAATCAGCCACTAATTGATAAATTTGGCTGGGCTCGAGAAGACGTTGTAGTTACGTTTTCCATCACGATTGCGACGTTCGCATTAACTACAATTTTCGCTGGAAGGCTTCAAGATAAAATTGGCCCAAGATGGGTGGCCACAATTGGGGGATTACTTCTCGGTGTTGGATTAATTTTGTCCAGTCAAGCGTCAACGCTCATGCAACTTTATTTATTCTATGGTGTGATTGGCGGGATTGGAATTGGAATGACGTACGTTTGCCCGTTATCGGCCTGCGTAAAATGGTTTCCTGAAAAACGTGGATTTATCAGTGGTGTCGCTGTCGCTGGATTTGGTTTAGGTGGGTTAATTTATAAGCCGGTTATCGGATATTTAATCGGTGCTGCTGGTGTATCATCCTCCTTTTTATATTTAGGAATGATTTATCTATTTTTTGTTGTTATGGGTGCCCAGTTGTTAAAAAATCCACCGGTGCTGGAGCAAGCAACAACAAAAGAAAATTCAGTCATGTTGGACTCAAATACTCATTTTTCACCAAAGGAAATGTTGTCCACCTATCAATTTTATTTATTATGGGTTATGTTTTTATTCGGGAGTATGGCTGGGTTAATGGTCATTAGTTTTGCAGTTGATATCGGGATCGAGGTGGCGAAGCTTGACCTTGAAAAAGCAGCTAACGCTGTAATGGTAATTGCACTCTTTAATGCAGCAGGACGAATTATATTAGGTAATCTCTCGGATCGTCTCGGCCGAACAAATACGCTCATGCTAATCTACGGGTTAACTGCGGTTATCATGTTTTACATGAGTTTCGGTGAAATGATGTATTGGTCATTTTTAATTTCCGTTTCACTGATAGGGTTTTGTTTCGGTGGTTTTTTAGCTCTTTTCCCTTCTGTTACGGCAGATTTTTATGGAACGAAAAATATCGGCAGCAATTACGGGTTTATGTATCAAGCATACGGTCTATCTGCTTTTGCAGGACCATTTATTGTAAAAGCTCTACCCTTTTCACAGGCCTTTCTCATCGCGGGCTTTATCTGTGTCATCGCCATGTTCATGGCCAAGCTCGTTAAAGTACCTCAACCTATTGGGTCTAAAAAGTTCATTGGTAAGGAAGCTGCATAGGAAGCATGTATGTAAGGCAGCCCCCCACTTTGGTTAGAAGAATGAGGGGGGCTGCACATTTTCTTTATATCTGAATTAAATACCTGTCTAATGAATAAAAACCTAAGAGAATAGGGTCCCACCTTGTTTCTCTTAGGTTTTTCAATCTTCGCACTTACTCCTCACTTGAAGTTAGGGAAAGCATAAATTCAATTAACGCATCTTGTTCTTCTTTTGTGAAACCATTCGTTTGATCGACCCAATGTTCATGACCGATCCCTTCCACGTTTGCTTCTTGAAGTGGTTTTGATTTCCGGTTTGCTGCTACTACTTTTTTACGTAAATGAGAGTCAACAAGCGCTTTTAAACTGTTATATGGGTCCGGATTAATGGCTTTATGCAAGGTTCCCGGTATACCGAGGTCTGTTTTTTCATTAGGACCAACAGCAACCCCGCCATCATGCAAGTAAGGTGGTGACCATTTAAGTCCAATTAACCCTTTAACCTTATAACCGCCGCTGCTATTTTCATCTTGAGCAAGTGTTAGCTTTTTCTGTTCTTCGTCAACATGCTCAGTTGGTACACGAATGGCCTTTGCTTCTCTTGGAATTGGTACCGGTGTATCAAAAGAATAGATCCACGAATCTTCTAATAATTTGTCTGCATCTTCGAACGCTTTTGCTCTAGAAGGCTGTGCTTTTACTATATCATTATCGATGATTCGATGATTCGTATATGCAGGCCCGGCATGACACGAAATACATCCTGCTCGGTGGAACACTTCACGCCCTTGTGCTTTAGTCGCTTCATCGATTTCATATTTTGGCGGTATTAGCGAGTTTTGATAAGCGGACATCGCGTTAATTTGCTCACCGAAATGAAAGCCTGGAGAACTAATGACCGTTCCGTTTGGTGAAAACATTGATATTTTCGGGTAAGTCGGTGGCTTCACCATTTCGTTAACCCCTGGAACATCGGGCTCTTCATCAATCATTTTCAGGAACTCTGATGGTTTCATGCCGGAATTTGGATCGAAGCGATAATTTTCGTTGGCTGCGTTTTGTAAGATCGTTCCGATGTACACTTCCTTATCAATATCGAATAATTCATTACTTTGGTCAGCTTGGGCTAATAAATCCGAGTTTTGAGCGTGAACATTGTTATTTAATGAGCTGAGACCCTTAAATGGACCTATTGCCGCAAATCCATTCCAGCCATATGGGTGATCACCTAATGTAAATGAATCTGGAATCTGGGCTGGGTTGTTTACTAGGTCAACGGTCGAGTCAAAATTACCTGGAGGCCACTGGACAAGCATTTCATCGACTGCTCTTTCAAGCTTTTCGGGATCTGGTAGCGGTTCACGTTTCCCGTCTGTCGTTTCTACTGTCCGATCGTGATCTTCGATAAAAGCTTTAATTTTTTCTGCATCTACTTCTGTGTTTGTAAAATAGGCAGCTGAGTTTGAAGCTAATGCTAGCATCATCCCTGCGTTAAAGTTTAGATTAGGTGCGCCTTCAATGATCATTCCCGTATCCCGATCCACAGTGGCGTGACAGGCTGCACAACTTACCCCGGCCTTCAACCTTCCGTCTTGATAAGAAATCGGCATCCCAAGGGGAGACAATGCACTTTTTGGCACATCTAACCCTGTATCAATTTTCTCGCCTTTTGCATAGTTTTTACCACCGATTGTTACGTTTTCAGCGAGTTCGACTCGGAGGTTATCCGTGTGTCCACCCTGTAGTTTGAGTATCGCTTTTGCAATATTAGTGATTGTGATTGGTCCATCTAACATTCCTAAGATATCTGTGAGATATATTTCATTATCAAAAGTTTCTTTATAAAAGATTTCCCGACCAAGTTCTACAAAGTCTTCATCTACTTCTACTGCTCCATTGGAAGGAGAGAGCATTTCCATTCCATCCTCTGTTTGTAGGAGTTTGGCTGCATCTTCGGGTGTAACAGTTACTCCCCAGACGTCATAACTTGTTCCGTGGCCGACATTAGACCGTGCATCATTTAATATTTCACCTTTTCGAGGAATGTAGGCGTATTCGGGCTCGATAATATTGATCGCGCCAACAACAAGTGCTACAAGAAAGACAATAAGTATGAATATAGTCCGTTTTTTCATTTCATGCTCCCCTACCTTTCGATGAATATTCTGTAGATATTTTCCTTAGAAAACATTGAACATATACAGGATAGGAAGCACTTTTATAAGATACTACTACTACCATTTCTAGGTACCAGGTACCTTTAGTGTGTTAAAGTGAGCCAATTTTTGAGTTCAGTGATGAATTGGTTCGGGTTATCGAGCATTCCCATATGTGAAGTGTCTGTTGATGATTTTGTAATCTGAGATGAGGTTGCGTGAAACGGTGCTTCTGATAGATCTTTTGTCCCCTCTAAAAAAAATAAAGGTAAATCTACTCGGTTAAGCATATTCACTTGATTTGGTCGTTCTTTCATCGCGTGTAGTGCAGCAATTGCTCCTTCTTGTGTTGTTTGATCTGCGTGACGAAACGCCTCCCTTACATCTTTGGGCTCTCCTTGAAATGCAAAATATGTTGGGATACGCTTCTTGGCAAGTGCAGCCACCCCTTCTCGCTTGACTAAACCGATATGCTCATCTCGTTGGGCCTTATCCTTTTCACTATCGTGGACGGGAGACGAATACACAAAAGCAGCTCGTCTTACATAAGGAGTATACTTCTCAATAGCAGCCATTGTAATATAGCCACCCATCGAATGACCGACCCAGGTCGCATTCGTTATTTTTAAAGAGTCTAACAGTTGTACTATAGAATGCGCATAGTCATACACCGTGTTTTCGTTCTTTAACGTTGACTTTCCGTGCCCTGGCAAATCTATTGAAATGACATCATAGGTATCAACAAAATCAGAACGAATCTTATCGTATACACGATTCGTACTTAAAAATCCATGGATCAAGAGGAGAGGTTCTCCTGTACCTTGACGATGATAATGCAGCATACGAAATAACTCCTTCATTTTTGTCCTGCAGAATAGGATACGACGGTTTTTTATCATAATTATGTCTTAAATCGTTTACTCTCATCCATGGCTGGCACAAATTTATTAGAAAATGAATTACATCCCTTTAAGTTTCTATGATGTACCTGTTTTGATATGTGGAGGTTATTAAGCAATCACCCATACCTTTTCTTTTCATCAGGGCGTTCTGCAACTGACAAGATATTTTCGAGATTGAACATTCATATTTGGTTGCTATGATGACAAATTCCAAGAACTCGTTCTTGATCAAACTTCTTAATGGTTAAAATTCGTTGGGTAATGATTTTCTTTTTGGAAAGGTAAATCATCTCGATTGGCGTGCCTGACCATAATGCTCTTTTGAAAATTCCTTGCATTTTACGTTCGCCTCCTTTTACAATATTACACGAACTCCATAATTTGTATCATTGATATTACACTTCATTAATAACAAAAGACTCATTCAGCCATAGAAAGGCTTGAATGAGTCTTTTGTTGCATAATTTTTACTTAAATGACAAATTCATATTAAGACGGCTGTACTGAATCGGACTTAACAAGAATACTCGCTAAATTCAATTATTGTTTACGAAATGGGAATTGCTGAAATTGTGTTTCATACACATCACCTGATGGAAATGGGTGCGTCATCGGACCTTCCATAAATTGATCGTCCATCATTTGCGGCATCATGGCCTGATGTTGTGCATGAGGCATCATATGAGATGGCATCATCGCCTGCTGGTGTTGTGAGTGAGGCATCATATGCGGCATCATCGCCTGCTGGTGTTGTGCATGAGGCATCATATGCGGCATCATCGCGTGTTGATGTTGTGCGTGAGGCATCATACCGTGCTGGTGGTGAGCTGGCATCGTTTGGCACGGTGTCATCGTGTGCGGCATTCCTTGACATGATGGCATCATCATCTGTTGATGGTGAGCATGTGGCATCATAGGCTGCATGTGGTGTTGATCCATTAATGGCATTGTCATTCCTGGCTGCCCCATCATTTCATGACCGTGCATATGTGGCATCATATTTTCTAATCCTGCTGGTTTTGTCATACCTTTATTTTTACAGTTACAATTTCTCTCCATGAAAAAAACCATCCTTTTTTAATTTACTTCTCTTCCTTTGTATGCAAATACCTAGAAAAGCGAGCGGGCTAATACCTAAAATTAGGTAAATTTCCTAACCAATAAAAAAAGCAAAGAATTTGACATCGTCTCTCCACTTCTTTATAATTTGAAACTATAAATAGTATGTATAGCAACTAAAATAAATAGTGAGGTAATTCTTTTGAAACTATCTTTGCATGACTACATTAGTATTAAAATTCATCAAACTGACTTACACTTAACGAGTTATATTAAAGCTAAACTAGAAGCTTTTAACTTAGCTCCTGAGCAAAATTTAGTCATGATGCTCCTCTGGGAACAAGACGGTTTAACACAAAATCAAATTTCTCAAAAACTAAATAAAGATAAAACAAACATCGCGCGAATGGCTTCAAACCTTGAAAAAAAAGGTTTCATTTCTAGAGTGAATTGTAATGATGACCGTCGTTCTGTGAAGTTATTTTTAACAACTGAAGGTAAGGATTTGGGTGAAAAAGTTGTTCCAATTACAGAAGAGTTTAATGATGTAGTTGTTAAAGATATTTCAAAAGAAGAATTAGAACAATTAGAAAAGACACTTACTAAAATGAGTAAAAATGTAGACTGTTTTTATAAATGAGATGCTCTCCAGCTCCGGGCCCCCTAACGATAAATGAACACCTCTGTTTTCTTGATCTCTTCAGGGGACTTTAGCCTATCATGGTGATCTGGCGCTTACGCTTTTCTTGCTAAAAACAGTTATATTTATAAATAATAGTTGATACAGCAACATCTCGCATTAAAATTGTTGCTGTATCAACTTTATAGTACTTTAGTTGCTATACCAACATCTTAAATTAAACACATCTTTGGAGGTTTTACCATGTCGAATGTATTATTTATTAAAGCGAATTCAAGACCAATTGACCAGGCAGTTAGTGTTAAGCTCTATCAAGCGTTTCTTGATAGTTATAGAAAATCCCACCCACAGGATCAAATTACTGAGCTAGATCTTTTTAATGAAAACTTACCTTATTATGATACAAATATGATCAACGGAATGTTTAAGCTGACAAAAGGAATGGAACTAACTGCTGAAGAACAAGGTGCAACTGAAATTGTTACTAAGTATTTAACTCAATTTTTAGCAGCAGATAAAGTTGTGATCGCCTTCCCTCTTTGGAATTTTACAGTTCCTGCTGTACTGCACACGTACTTTGATTACTTATCACAAGCAGGGCAAACGTTTAAATACATAGCCGATGGCCCAGTTGGCTTAATTACGGATAAACAAGTTGTTCTATTGAATGCTCGTGGTGGTATTTACTCAGAAGGCCCTGCTCAATCAGTAGAAATGGCTGTCAATTATGTACAAAATATACTCGGTTTTTGGGGCATTCAAAACCCAACTACAATTATTGTAGAGGGTCACAATCAGTTCCCTGACCAAGCGGAAGCTATTATTGCTGAAGGAATTGAAAAAGCGAAAAAAGCAGCAAAGGAATTTTAAAGTTACTACTGTTTCACAACTAGAGGCTTTATAAACTGAAACTCTAGTTTTAATAAAAACTATGAATCTATGGAGGAATTAGTATGTATGAAGTAGCAATTATTGGAGCTGGTCCAGCGGGTGCTAGTGCTGCCCTTTTTACAGCAAAGGCAGGAAAGAAAACAGTCGTTTTTGAAAATGATAAAAGTATGACAAACCGTGCCTGGGTTGAAAATCACTATGGTGTAAACGGGATTGAAGGACCTGAACTTCTTGAATTAGGAAAAAATCAAGCGATCAAGCAAGGTGCTGAAATCGTGAAGGATACGGTTATGACGATTGCTAAAGAGGACGATGTTTTTACTATTGCAACAGAAGACAATGGCCAATTTCAAGCGAAGCATGTCGTGTTAGCAACTGGAGCATTAACAGACTTAGCTAGTAAGATCGGTGTCAATTTAGTTGACGGTACAGAGCCGAGAATTAAAACGATTGTCGAAACCGACGCTTACGGCAAAACAAACGTTGACGGGATCTGGGCAGCTGGAACGATAGCTGGTGTTAGTGTTCACACGATTATTACAGCAGGTCATGGTGCTTCTGTAGCTATTAATATTGTTAGTGAGTTAAATGGCGAGCGTTACGTCGATCATGATGTATTAAAATCATAATTAATGGCTTTAAAAAGGGTGATCCAATTTGTATGGATCACCCTTTTTTACTTTATATTTAGTTTTTCATATTTAAATTCGGAAATACAGGAAACTTTAGAAGTGTATCTGTTCGTGGTTTAGAAACGGTTTGGCTATCATTAAGTTGAATTTTTAGTTTTGAAACATCTCTTCCGTCATAATAATTTGGTTCTGTTTTGTGGACACTCATTGAAACCCCTCCATTTTTTTAACTCGTCCCTTTCCTATCTCAATCAGTAAAAGGGAGCTTTTAATGAAATACATCTCTTTTTTCTTGTTGATTAGTTCTAGCGCCAAGAACGTATTTTAATAGTCTATTAGATTGACTTCGTTCAATTTGATACACCATCCAGGAAAAACAGCTAATTAATATAAATCCTATAGGTAATGCCAATTGATATACCATCTTTATACAACTTTTTACAATAAATGTATGAAATAGAATACTATACTACTATTTCTATAGTATGAATGATTTTTCCTTATAAATCCATAATTAATTTATAATTGGAATAAATTTTTCCTAGGTGAAGTCATTTTCGTATGAATGTACAAAAACAAATGGGAAGTATAACGCTTGTAGTTGTAGTAAAATCATAAGCACTTTCCTCCCACCTGTTTTGAAGTTTTGGGTTATGTTTTTAAAAGGGTCTTTCTCAAAGAATGTTGCTCCTTGCTTTGGACCGTAGCCAAGCGGATGCTTGGCTCTTCACGTTGTGCGTGAAGGTTTGAAAATAAAATAGCCGTTTAGACAAATGAAGTTGTCTCGAAAAGGCTATTTTATTCTCAAAAAACAGCCCAAAAGCTACAAAGTTTACGAAATCGGCCTATAAAAAATATTCTTTTAGGCCGCCTGTACAGAAAGTATTATTTTTCGGATGATGTATCCTGTTAATAACCCGGGAATGACTGAGAGAATAGGTAGCCATACAGGTCCTAGCAATACACCGAAGATCATGACCTTCGGTGAATACATTGTTCCAACGGTCACAAAAAATGCGGCAAAAACGAGTGGTAAAAACGAATATTCTCCCTTTCCTCCTCCTGCATCTTTATAGGCGTCCCACATCGCAAAAAAATAAAGGCATGGATAAAATAAAAGCCATTGGAAATCCGCTCGTTCAATAGCTGTTTGTGTTTCACCAAGAAAGCTTAACATAATAATTTCGTTGAAATTCGCTTGTACATTTATAAGGAATTCCAAGAAAATAAATAAAACTCCATTCAAATAGTTTTTACTTAACATTTGAGCAAAGCCTGGAAGAGCGATACTCCACATAATTGCTTCTGTTTTTTTCATAAGTACAATACCTCGTTATGTAATTTGAAGCGTCGATCAAAGTCTAGTATCCCCAAACAACTTACAGAATATGTAAGTAGGTGGTCGCTGTTTATACTGCAACTAATTAATTTATGACTTTTGTATTAGTTTTGTTTATGATAAATGTTTATTTATTAGAAATAAAAAGAGCGACTAGATTTCTAATCGCTTCTTGTTAACCGTATTTTGAGTCAATGTTTTGTTAGATTGTAAAAAAATACTAAATTAATAGGTGGTTTATCTATATAGCATGTGATAAATCTAACCCAACTAAATGTTTATAGCCAAGCTCGTACAATCCAAACGTAGTTCGGCCTGTCCCGCAGCCAATATCTAGAATTTTATCTTCTGTATTAAAATACTTTTTAAATACATATTTCTCTGATTCCCACAGACCTACTTGGTGAGTCGCTTCACGATAACTATGAACCGCGTGTTCAAATGATTGAATAATAAAGTTCTGGTCGATCTTCAATGGAATTCCTCCTAGGTTTAATTTAGTGAGTCAGTGCGAGTATCAAATCAATCTAATATTTACATGATTTTTATTAGATTGCGGTAAACTATACATTATGAAAATAAACGGTATTGAAAAAATGTCTCAATTATTTAAACAAATCCATGATATCAACAATGAGCATATTCAATTGTGGAGTGAGTATGTTTTATTTACTTGGCAGTGGTGGCTAGGTCTAACACTTACTATTATTCCTTGGATCTTATGGCTAATCTATAGAAAAAAAGACAGTACATTGCGTTTATTGTCTGCGGGATTCTTTATGATGTTCATCGCGTCTTGGTTAGATTCATTGGGTATCCAATTAGGTCTTTGGGAATATCATTATGAGGTTATCCCTTTTATCCCGGCATTCATTCCTTGGGATTTGTCTTTAATTCCTGTTATGACAATGGTCTTTTTGCAAATAAAGCCTTACGTCAATCCTTACATTAAAGGATCCCTTTTTGCACTCATTGCGGCTTATGCTGCAGAACCTTTTTTTATCTCGATAGGTCTTTATTATCCACACACTTGGGAACATATCTATTCGCTCCCGATCTTTTTTATCTTGTATATCATGGCTCATTTATTATGTTATGGGAAATCGTATCAACCTCTTTAAAATTTGGTACAGTAAGTTTAGATTATTTATTCAACATTGTACTTTAAACCCAGGATTGTGGGAACTACGTTGAAGAAAAGAATGTCTTGAGGAACGAAATGATCAAGTATCACTCTTTTAAAGTCCTAAAGTTAGGGGAAGGTATTTCGGACGATACATTTTTTCTGCATATGAATTTCTTTCTCGCAATAGAGTATAAATAGCACCATCGATATACGAACTTGGTATTTCTAAGGCACTTCTTCTTGAACAGCTACTGATATTTCCCTTTTCTTTAAGAATAAACAGGTCAATAGCAACAAAATATAAGAAGAAGCCTATAAAAAGATATCACTTGCGCGCCCTATATTTCCTATGGAAATTGAGCTATAATGGAAGTATCCATCTAGAGAGGGTGATATAATGAAGAAAAATCTGTATACTAATGGTGAACAAGTGATAATTAAAGCAACGGATGAAACAGTAACCGTCTCTAAAAGTCAATATGTCAAGAACATGAAAAGATATTCATACACGGTCAAAGAACAGCCAGCCACTTTTTTCTTTGAGGAAGAACTAGAGAAAAAGTAAGCTGTGTAAGGATACGGTCACAAAAATTACACCATTACTGTTGAAAAGTGTTGTTTTGCTAGATTTAGATGAGTAATCCAGTTTTCTAAAATGGAAAGATATCGTTTTGGGGGTATGGAGTATTATGTGTTGGGTTTATTTCGACTTAAACCCAACACATCTAAATTATATTACCCTTTTTCTATTATGAAGATTGTGAAGTTTTCCTAGATCAAAAAAACATGGTAGATCCTTCTTCCGTCATGACATAACCGAAGTAACCAATCCTCACATGGTGGTTTCGATAATCATATTTTCCTCTCGACCTACCTCGACGCACCACGTGTGTTCTCTCCACAACCCATCATCCGTCAGGGCATATCCTGTAATGAGACGTATTTCTTTTTTTCCCTTAATTTTTCATTCTGCGCATATACGGGAAGAATTACTATGCATTCCTGTAATTAATTTGGTGGTTTACCAACCAAAAATTTGTTCATTTCTTCTATTGCTTTATCGTCATTTGCTTCAATACCTGCAGTATTTTTACCCTTCACGTGTTAAATTAGTAAATGGAGTTCATGTTAGCAAGCCTTATAAATTGATTGATTTGATCACTTGATACTCCCTTCCCAAACCTTGCCATCATAAAATTATGTTTGTATTGTGCGACATCTGGATCGTCCGTTACCGTTTCATTGAACTGCTGTGTTTGTAATAAACGTTTTAATAGAGCTTTATACAAATGAATGTTTCCATCGACCATAGGAAGATCCCAATGCCAAGCATACTCGATTGATAGAATAATAAATTGTTCTATTTGTGGATCATCAAAAATGGACTGAATTAATTTCTTAGCGATCCCTCCGCTTCGATAGGAAGGTGCAACTTCAATTGCTCCAAGTACTTTAATGTAGGGTAAGACACTCCAACGTTCGTTTTTTTCCGGATCAAGTATTAAGGTGTAGCCCACAATCCATTCCTTATCCATAGCAATGCAAATTTGGCTTCCTTTTTCAAGAGTTGCTAGTAATGCCTCTTGTTGTTCTTTTGCTTCTCGAAACCGATTTAATGATGGATGAAAAGGATAGTTTCTCATATATTTATTGATAGAATGGACATCAGAAATGAACCGTATTTTATTACTCATGACATAGCTCCTTTTTGTTTTGAAAGTTGTATTATCGAAAAGTTAAACGGTACACTTATAGGAAAATAAAAAAACTCTCCCGATGACGGAAGAGTAATTACAAATTAAACGGTACTAACCCTATGAAGGAAAAGAAGATATAATTCGCCTGTACCGTCTCATCTTCTCACCCCCCGAAGAAATTGAAACTTTTGGAAGTTAAAGGCAGGTCTCCTGACTTGTGCTTCTTTTTACTTTGAGCCTTCCCATATAAGCCGCTGACGCGTTACTTATACAGTGGTAATCTCATTTCATCCACACTTACAGTTGCGGGGACAGTTCTGGACTTACACCAGATTCCCTATTAAGTCGTATTCGACACCGATACTTCCAATATGCAGTTGTTGGTTAAAGCAGATTTACAATATGTTGTAATCTTATATCTAGCGTTAGAATATTTCAATCTTTTCTTGCAGGTTGAAGAAGTTTGGAGTACTACTAATCTTTTTTCTCTACTTAATAAAATCTATAAAATAAGAAAATAGCGGAAGTAGTGCGATTAGAAGTCCAGATTGAATAAATGACAGTAATAAATCTTTCTTCCAACTGTTTGTTGTACTTTTACTCATAATTCTTGCTAGAACTAAAAAGAAGAGCCACCAAAATAATAAACTTGGTATTATTATAGTAAATAAATAAGACATGTCATCACCTATCATCTTTTTGGAGTTGGCATTAATCTCTCGTCATATCAATTATTAAATTACCAAAAATCCCCCTCAAGTGGTAACTTTTAACTTTATTATAACTTAAGTATATCTTCGTGAATAGTATAGGAGTTAGAAAAATGAGGGAGGTGTTGACTGCCTCTCTTCATTACTTGGTTGGACTTTAATTCTATTATTTTATGATTATAGTAGTGGTGGTTCTATTTCAATTATTTGTTTGTTATATGTTACTCGATATCCATACGAACATCCCACCGATTTCCCCATGTTCCATTAAGAAGTTGTTCTTTTTCAATCACTTTATTTTTAAGGATGTCATCTAAAGTAATGTTCTCTAATATATGAGACACTGTATCACGAACGAGTCCCCATAAGGGTTGTAGTCGACAATTCCCTTCTAATTCACAAGGTTCGTAGGATGTAACGCTGACACAACTCATTGGTGCTAAAGGGCCTTCCAGTTTCCGAATGACGTCACCTATACATATTTCGCTAGGATTTATTCTTAGTCGGTACCCTCCCCCGAAGCCTCGCCGGCTGGTAATATAGCTTAACTGTTTTAATTGCATTAATATCTTTTCTAGATAAGGTGATGGGACTTGTGTTATCGTACTGATCTCAGTAACTGTCATCACCTTTCCCGTATTTTCTCCTAGTGCAATTAATGCTCGTAATGAGTACTCACCTTTACTTGATATTTTCATCATCCACCTCTTATTTTTAAGAATAGTTTATATAATTTTCTAGCTTGTATTAAATAATCCATACGAAATACACCATAATAACTGTAACGATCATGTATAAAGTGTTGAGCGGTATCCCGATTTTTAAGAAGTCAGAAAAGCGATAGCCACCTGGGCCATAGACGATTAAGTTCGCCTGATAACCAATCGGTGTTGCAAAGCTAGCTGATGCTGCAATCGCGATGGCTACGAAGAATGCCATAGGATCGACCGCTAATTGAGTGGCAATCGCTAGAGAGATCGGTACCATAAGGACGGCTGCTGCATTGTTTGTAATCACCTCGGTAAAGACCGTTGTTAATAAGTAAACAGCTGCAATCGCGCCTATGACACCTGCCCCTTTTGTCAGTTGAATAAAGTGGTCAGCAACCCAAGCTGCAGCCCCTGTTTGATCAAGTGCGGTACCAATACCAATGGCGCATGCGATTAGTAGTAGTACATCGAATTGTATGTATTTTTTGTAATTGATTTTTTAGGGTCGACTATATCTGGCTCTTCTAGGGATGATAATAGGTAAAAATCTTTGGAATTAGACCACCTGGGCTCGAAGTCCTTATTCGATAAAAGTAACAAAGTGTCTCCCGCTTTTAACTTAATATCTCCTACCTTATCGTTAATTCGCTCATCATTTCGATGAACGGCAACTACACCTGCTCCGTAAAAACTTCGAAACTTGCTTTCTTTGATGGTCTTATGAACAAGAGAAGATCGATGGGAAACGACAGCTTCTACTAGAGATGCACTTCCGTTTTGTAAATCTTCTAATTTTAGATACGTTCCGGTTTCAACTTTAAGCCCTTTAATGTTTTGAATATCTACAATGGTTGATAAAACCCCTGTAAAAATTAACCGATCGCCTGCCATCAATTTCTTATAGGAAGGGACAGAAGTTGTTCGTTCACCATTTCGAATTAATTCAATTAAATATAGGCCACTTAAATTTCGTAACCCAGCAGCTTCAATCGTTTTTCCGATAAGGGGCGAGTTAGCTTCAACGGTTGCTTCCGATAAATACTTTTTTACATCTTCCCCAAATGTTTCTTCTGATGATTTTCGATCCGGCAACAGTTTATAGCCAATGGTGACCATAAATAAAATACCAAGCAGTCCTGCTGGCAAGCTGACTATAGCTAGTTGAAACATCGAAAAACCATCAAATCCTTTTTCGAGCATAAAGCCATGGATCACTAAATTCGTTGAAGTTCCGATGAGTGTCAACGTTCCCCCAAAAATGGTTGCATAAGATAGCGGCATTAGAAATTTAGAAGGTGAAATGTTTCGTTCTTTACACCATTTTCGAATGACAGGCGTAAACATGACAACAATCGGTGTATTATTCAGAAATGCAGATAAACTTGAGATGGGCACCATCATTTGCAGCAATGATTTTCGTTCGCTTTTTCCAGAGCCCAATGATTTTGTAACGATATTATTTAATACCCCACTCTGCTTGATCGCACCAGCGACAATGAATAATAGGGCGACAGTTAACATCCCTTCATTGGAAAAACCTTTTAATGCATCGGCTGGAGACAAAATCCCACTTAGTATTAATACAGCTAAGGCGCATGCGACGATAAAGTCTGGCCGTGCCACTTCTCGGATCAGAAACACCAACATTCCAAGTACAACAAAAATAACGAATGCAATTTCAAAAGTCATGTTCATGCCTCCAGTAGTAGCTGCTTGTTTCCCAATCTAACATTAATTCAATAAAACCTATTAGTTTAGTATGAATTAAAGAGAAAAAAAGGCTAATACTTCAAGTGGTTTGAAGTATTAGCCTTTGGTGTTTCCAATCAGCTTCGGATTCTTTTTGTTAAATATTATATTATTCAAACTAAACACAGTTGTCAACTACGAATTTGATGATTTTTGAGATATCCGTCTTCCGGTGTACATGTTCATTGTTCGCTTGGTTATTTTGTAATAGAGCTTATTGATTAGCTTACTGTTTGTCCAATTAAAGGGCATGTCTTTTTTGAATACTAGAAAAAACGGACCTTTGAACAGTCGTGCTTTTAAAGGAATTTTAAACCTAAGAATAAAAAAGATGGCACTCCATATCGATAAAACCCATGTTAGTAAAGCATTCTTTGTATGTAAATAACTATACGTATACATCTTTAAGTAAATTAGTGCCGACCAATAAATATTCCAGCCATGTTTAAATCGAATTAATTTCTGTTGAGCGATCACATGCTCTAAATAAGCCGAGATGAACGTCCACTTTAATACATGGACAATCTGTTTTGGCAATGTTTGAGGGAATTTGGATAAACTCGATAAAACGACCAATGGTGTTGTGATAAACGTATGAGCGGCTCGAACCATACGCCAATTTATATCTTTCGGCTTAAATTCCCACAGAAGGTACCTCTTACAGATGTAGTAATAAAAAGCATTAAAGAAACTGATGTATGCTAGTTCTTTATAGTGTTTTGGAAGATGCTTCAAGGATCCTGCTGTTGCAAGGATTATTGTAAATAGTAGAAGTAAGACCTGGTTTCTTCTCATGATGTTCCTCGCTTTGTCTTTTCTCATTAGTAATTATAATTTCCAATTATTTTACAAATAATGTAATATTATTTTAATTTCTTTTTTTATCTTTGGGTTTCTATTATATAGTCACTGCTCTCATTAAAAAAGTCAATTCTGTGAATTATCTGTAAATAGATAAATTATTCTATACCCTAATGATGAGATGTGTTATTATAATTCTTAATATTCTAAAAATATTAAGGGTGTGAAGACAGACATGGACCATTATGATGATAAAACGAAGCGGATGCTAAAAGAAGTGAAAGAATATTATGGCACAATACCGATGACGTACTATGCTGTAGCAGACGCTGGGCTTCTACCAAGACTTTGGGCGTTAGCTGGAGAAACATTTAAGTCTGGTGCTGCAACCCATGAAGATAAGCGAATTTGTGCATCTGTTGTCGCTCACACTCTCGGAATTCAAGAGTTGCTTGTTGCACATTTGATGATATTAAAGCGCTATGGCTGGAACCGCCAACAGTTTGATGAACTTTTACAAGAGAACTACCCATCTCGTATGAGTGAAAAACAGATTTTATTGGCTAAATTGGCAAAAACGTTAGCAGTTAACCCTGCAAATGTGGATCGTGAGACGCTCCGTTCCCTTCAAGAACAAGGCACCACTAAAGAAGAGATTGCTGAAATCATTGCTCTCCATGGATTTGTTCGCTACATGGCAACATTCGTTAGTGTTTATGAAATGGCGTAAGCTAGTTGATTGCAGTAACTACTTATTGTAAGGACCACTCCCCTTCTTTTTGAAGAGAGTGGTTTTTTGTCGTGTTTGTAGGTTATTTGGTTTTTAAAATGGCAATAATTTCTGATGAAAGGATGGTATAGGCAGTATGTTAATGATATTTGAACTAATGAAAGTGGTTGTAAGAATTCGCAAGCTTACTTTAATTATCATTACGATTATTTTTTTAATAGGGAGTTCTTACATCATTCATTGGATTGAGCCTGAAGTCTTCCCCACTCCCTTTATTGGATTTTGGTATGTGATGACAACGGTAACGACTACTGGTTATGGAGATTTTGTACCTGAAACAACTGTAGGTAAGGTTTTTGGTCTTTTTTTATATTTTTTTGGCATTGGTTTAATTGGTATCGTTATCGGAAAAATTGTTGAAGGCTTTGGGATTTATCGTAAATTAAAGGAGGAAGGTAAATTGAAGTATAAAGGGTCAGGACATTATGTCATTATTGGGTGGTCGAATAAAGCAAAGCATACGATGAAAGAAATACTTGCTATTGATGATCATTCAAAAATTGTTTTGATTGACCTTATGCCGAAATCTCCTATGGATGAGGAAACATTATTTTATATCCAAGGCGACCCTACTGACAAGGAAGTGTTGGAGAAAGCAAATGTACTGAATGCCAAGGCGGTATTAATTTTCACGAAAGATAATGTAATGGACTCGATTGCTGCGGATGGAAAGTCATTAATCATTGTCTCCTCAATTGAAAGTTATGCGAAGGAAAAGAACAAAGAAATCTATACATTAGTTGAAATACTGAAGGAGAAGCATATTCCAACATTTGAACATGCTAATGTAGATGAGTTTATACTCGCTGACGAGGCACTATCAGATTTAATGGCAAAATCAGCTGTACACAGAGGATCAGGCAAGCTTGTGATGAAATTATTGAGCCGCAAAAGCGGTGTTGATCTATGGAAAATTAATAAACACCAAGAGTGGAAAACCTATAATGATGCTTTTGAAGACTTAAAGAGAGCTGGCGCAAACCTCATATCGGATCGAAACGATTTTAATATACTAACAAAATTAGGAGAACCGATCCCCGCTGAAGCAGAACTCTATATCATCTGTAATAAAGCAACCTATCAAAAAATCAAGTAAGTCATACATTATTAGATAAGAAATATTAAAGCATATAAAGTGAATATATAATGAATAAATCGGTAGCAGGTATCTTTAATGCGCTGCTGCGCTAAAGGTACCTGCTACCGGATTTTTTAGCCTGTGAAGACTTCTTCGTCTGGGTACCGGATATTCGACTTTTTTGGTCTTGCTAGTGTAAAGGCAAGTGTAAGTGGTCCTATTCGGCCGATGAACATCAACAGGATAATAACCTGCTTTCCAATCGGTGATAATTCACCTGTTAGCCCCATTGAAAGGCCGACCGTTCCGAAGGCTGAAAATACTTCAAAGACGATCATGAGAAATGGTGCGTTTTCAGTGATGGTTAAGATGAACAACGTCAAGAAGATAAATAAAATACTGATAACGATAATCGCTAGTGCTCGGATCATCGTTTGTTGCTTGATAGTTCGGTCGAACACTACGGATTCGCTTTTTCCTCTTAAAAAAGTAATAGTCGCTAAAATCATGACTAAAAACGTTGTTAATTTGATACCGCTCGCTGTTGAAGCGCTTCCTGCTCCGATAAACATCAGCAATAAAATGAGTAAGATCGAGGCCGTTGTCATATCGCCAATTTCAAGTGTGTTAAATCCTGCTGTTCGAGGGGTCACGGCTTGGAAATAAGCTCCCCATAACTTATCTGAAAGTGGCAAGCTTCCTAAAGTGGCTGGGTTTGCATATTCTAAAACAAAAATGACAAGCATCGCAATGATGTTCGTAGCAAATGTTCCAACAATCATAAGTTTTGAGTGCAACGATAATCGACGAAAATTCTTTTTATACCACAAATCAGCTAGTACGGTAAACCCAATCCCGCCTGTAATGAATAAAGCTGTAATTACAAGGTTAACAACAGGATCTCCAACATAACCTGAAAGACTATCGGACCATAACGAAAATCCAGCGTTATTAAAAGCAGAAATCGTATGGAAGAGACTTTGGTACATCCCCTCTTGCCACCCATACTCGGGTACCCATCGGATCGAGAGTATAGTAAATGCAATACTTTCTAAAATGAGAGTAAATATGACTAAGATTTTAATTAAACGAACCAATCCTCCAATGGACGTTTGGTTAAAAGCTTCTTGAATTAAGATCCGCTGTTGTAAACCAATCTTTTTCCCGAGCATCATTATAATAAGGACAGCAAAAGTCATAAGCCCAAGACCACCAAGTTGAATGAGGCACATGATGACAACCTGACCGAAAACTGTATAATCGGTTCCTGTATCCACGACGACCAGTCCTGTTACAGTAATCGCAGACGTTGCTGTGAATAACGCATCTAACCACGAGATGTAGGTGGTAGATGCAACGGGCAACTTTAATAAAACAGTTCCAATCGCAATAAAAACGAGAAAGCTTAATGCTAAAATTTGTGGAGGTGAAAGATGTATAACTTTCCCTCTCATCTGGTTTGAAGAAAATAAGTTTGACGTTTTCATTACAGCCCCTCTTCTTCAAACCTCTTGAGATCGTTTTTATGACCTATAACAATTAATATATCGTTTTTGTCAATTAGGTCTTGAGGGAAAGGCGATATATTAATATCTTTATCTCGTTTTATTGCAAGTATCGTACAGCCATATTTCGCACGGATATCTAGCTGAGCAAGTGATTTACCTGCTACTTTTTCACTAGCTATTAATTCCACAATACTGTATTCATCTGACAGTTCAATATAGTCGATTATTTTTTCTGAGACGAGATGTTGAGCAATTCGAATACCCATATCCTGCTCTGGGTGAACGATCCGATCTGCACCGATTTTTTCAAGTACACGGTGATGATAATAATTTTGCGCTTTTACCCAGACGTTTTTCACGCCCATCTCTTTGAGAATTAATGTACATAGAATACTAGATTGAATGTTGTCCCCGATCGCGACAATGACAAAGTCGAAGTTACGAATTCCCAATGATTGTAATGCGTTTTCGTCTGTACCATTTGCGATTACACTGTGGGTAGAGAATTGTGTCATGTTATTTACTTTCTCCTCATTGTTGTCTATCGCAAGGACGTCATGGCCTAGCTTATACAATTCTTTACAAACACTGCTCCCAAATCTTCCAAGACCAATTACTGCGAACTGTTTTCTCATATTTCTCTTCTCTCCTTTTACCACCGTACCCAATACAAAAAAGACCATCACAAATAGAATGGTCTTTGGCTTATCCATAGACCCTTCTCTCTAGTAAGAAAAGTAACGCTTACGAGGTTAGCTGTCGGATTAGGGACTGAGAGTATCCCCTCTTATTTCACAAATAAGATTCACCCCAAGACATATTGCTATGTCAAAATTGGTTCCCCCGCTCATATAGATTCAGCGAATAAAAGGTACTAGGTATTTAATTTTTTTTATTATGGAGATTAATTTACTCCTCTAAATTAATGTTGTCAATAGCTAATTCAAAAAATTCATAGCTTAACAAAATGGTGCCAGGCACCTTTAGTGCAACAGCGCATTAAAGGTGCCTGGCACCGGAAATAATGAACAAAAAGAAACCGCACAGAATGAGCAAGTTCATTCGGCGGTTTCTTTGTATGATTACTTTTGTATTAGAAGGTTATTCCCCAGCTGAGATTGTATCTAGCATAGCCCAGAAGCTTGGCTCTGCTCCTTCAGCTGCTTCTTTACCTGGTAAGAACATCGTAAATTTAAATAAGTTTCCATTGAAATCTTTCGCCGTATGAATGATAGCTGTTGCTCCATCTTCGACAACTTCTAACACTGCGTACTCTACATTAGCTAATGGAACAGAATGTCCTTCTTCTACCGTTCCTTCGGCATACTCGATAATATGGTTCTTGATTTCCTCAGCATTAACACCTTTTCCTTGAGGTTCAATTCTTACAAAAAATTCGTTATCATAGTCCATCAATAGTGCATCCTTACCTGGCTCTTCCGCTTCTAATGAATATCCCTCAAGTACAAACATTGAATAATTTAAGTCGCTTACTTCTAAATGAGCAATTCTCTTTTCTACTTGACCTTCAACTTCTATTTCTAACTCCTTCATTTCAGGTATTAAAATCATTTCTTCATCATCGTTTGCTGCCTCATCCTCACCTGGCTCTTCCGCTTCTCCTTCACCTGGTGTTTCTACAATCTCACCGTTAGTTGGTGTTTGAGCCTCTTCTTCTGGTGCAGCTGTTCCACATGCTGCTAGTGCTCCGATTAGTAGTGTTGCTGCAACGAATAATTTTATTTTTTTCATCGTTTATTCCTCCATATAATATTTATATTTGTTTTTACTCCCCTATACAAAAGGTAACATTATTCCTATTTATAACCAATCAGGTTAAACCCTGATCTATATGTTTAAAAACCACCAAATAATTTAGGGAAAAAATGCAGTTGTAGTTCATTCTTGGATATTTTTGCTCATTCACCCATTAAGCAATCCTAGGTCAATGTGTAAACAATTTGTAATTTTAAAATTACTCATTTCATAAAATAGAAGAAAAATGGATGAGAATTGCCTTAAAAAGGACCTTTTTTAGCGGATTTGAATTGTTTTTACTAGAAAGACAAGGAGCGAATTATATGGCAATAAACCCGCCTCGGTTAGAAAGTGGCGATACGATTGGTTTAGTAACTCTAGGAAGTCCTTTGGATGCGAACATTACGAATGCCAGGATACAAATGCTTCAAAATATGGGTTTTAATATTGCGTACGGTCGACACGTGTATTCTTGGCAAGGAATTGCAGCAGCTCCTGCCCAAGATCGAGCTGAAGATTTGATGACGATGTTTAGAGATCCATCGGTTAAAATGATCCTGCCCACTCGAGGAGGAACGTCTGTTCAAACCATTCTCCCCTATCTTAATTTTGAAGAAATAAGTGCAAATCCTAAGATCATTACGGGCTATAGCGATATAACAGTTCTTCTTAATTTATTGTATCAATTGAGTGATTTAACGACGTTTCATAGTTTAATGTTAATTGACTTTAGACCGGACACACCGACGTATAATTATAATCAGTTTTTTGCAGCTACTTCTACACTTATGTCTCCTAGGATAATTGAAAATCCTCCAACTACACCTCAAGTTAGTTTAGTTCCAGGAAATGTAACAGGACCAATCGTAGGTGGCAATATGGCATCTTTAGTTAATACGCTTGGAACGCCTTATGAAATTGATACAGCCGGTAAAATTTTGTTTCTAGAAGAAATTAATGCCCCGACAACGATTATCCTTCGTTACTTTACTCAATTGTTAATGGCTGGAAAATTTGACGATTGTATCGGAATTGTGATGGGAGAATGTACGAATTGTCTTGTTTCTTACGCTACATCCTACGAGGATCTAATTAATGAATGGTTAGTACCTTTAGGGAAACCATTAATGACAAACGTTGCTACCGGACATGGTTTATATAAGGCCGCAATACCAATTGGAGCGACAGTTAATTTAAATACAACTGAAAATACGTTAACGGTTATTGAGCCTTCAGTTACCGCTTAAAAAATGAAAACAACGTGTCAATTACGCGTTGTTTTTTTATGGTTGATGGCTAGATCATGAATGACTTTGGAAGCTAATTGTATAATTCCTCCATCCCTCAGACCGTATAGTTTGCTTTATTGTCGGATAACATACTACGTGTAAGTTGGTCTAACACACATTTTCCTAGGAGGGTTTAAACATGGGCTTTTTTGATTGGTTAAACGAAGAAGAAAACACTCAGAAGGAAAAACGTAAAGAAGTACGTAATGTAGACCGCGTGGCAGATACAGAATTTGCTAGTGAAAATGCGCATATGGATCTTCGCGAAGAAGAATTAGACATTGACAAGTACCGTGTTGAAACGGGCGATGTGACGCTTCACAAAGATATCGTCGAAGAAGAACAGACAGTTAATGTTCCGGTTGCTCATGATCAAGTAGTTGTTGAAAGAAAAGCAGTTGACCGCGAACCGACAAATGAGCCGATCACCAATGAAGAAACGGTTCATATTCCAGTAACTGCTGAACAGATCGATGTTGATAAGCATACGGTCGTAACTGGTGAAGTTTCTGCTCATAAACGTTCAGTTGAAGAAACACAACAAGTTCGTGATGTCCTTCATAAAGAAGTGGCAGACGTTGAAACGCATGGTAATGCAGATGTTATTAATGAAGACCGCAAATAATTAAGACTGGTGGCTGGCTTAAGGGTCAGCCTCCTATACATACTCTTTTCTAAACTGTGCAATCTAAAATAAAAATATTCAGGAGGTCCTATGGGAAAGTCAATTCTGATTGGAGCTATTCTGGGAAGCTTGTTAGGTTGGGTCATGGGATTTACAGTATTTTCTGGGATTATTGTCGGTGCAATTGCTGGGGGGATTATCTTTTCATTACTTACAAAGAGAACAACCACACAACAAGATGAAAAAAATAAGCAGGAAGAACAAACCATACAACTTCGAGCAGAAGAATTAGACATTAAAAAAGAACGAGTACAAACAGGCGAAGTGAAAATTCATAAAGAAGTCGTAGAAGAAAAGAAAACAATTACCGTCCCCATTCGCAGACAAGAAATGGTTATAGAAGCTGGCGATGAGGAGCAGTATCGTATCCCCCTAAAAGAAGAGGAAATTGAAATTCAAAAACACCCAGTTAAACTTAACGATGTTTCGATTTCCAAGCAAGAAGTTAAAGAGGTTCAACAAGTAAAGGCAACCGTTAAGAAAGAAACCGCTGATGTTGATGTCGATGGTATAGTAGATATTGCTGAGAAAGACGAACAACAATAAGCCCTTTTAGGGGTTAGGTTGTGGTCTTTTTATCATGAAGCATGGTAGCTAGTTTATAAGTAGCGAAAAGAAAACCGAGTAAAAATACGGTTTTCTAACCAATTATCTAAATAAATAGTTACTTTAATTACTTGTAGCCCTCATGATATATTCGTCTTATTTATCTTAATTGACTCGTTCTTCACCTGTTGAAGTTGTTTTATTACAGATACGAGGATCGTTAATATAGGTAAAACCCATAGAAAAATTGCATATGGTAAGTATGTAATAATAGGCACACCTATAATCGTGCTACACATAATCGCTAACACACTCCATGGGATCATTCCAGGGAACAACATCGTTGAGTCGGCCATAACTCTCGCTAGATCTTGCTTCGATTGCTTTTTAGACCAATGTGGTAAGAACGTTCGTCCTGTAAGGATGATTGGGAGTGTTTGGTTTGCAGAGATTAAAGAAATCCCTAGTGTGGCGGCAATGGTTTTAAGGGAATCTTCCACTAGTGTTTTAGATTTTTCGAGCCATCCATCTAGTATTGGTTGGATAATTTGATACTCTTCTAATAAACCATTATAGGCACCTGCTAACACAAGAAATAGTAAAAGTAAGTACATGTTGATTAGTCCGCCACCTATGTCATCCACGCCTAAAACTAACACACTGAAAAGCTCAGTGAAACTTTTTCCGTGGACCAATGCAATGATGCTAGCCGTTAATATACTTGTTAAAAAAGCATATATAATCCCTCTACGCAACATAACAACGGTTATTAATACTAACGGTGGAAGAAAGTGAATGAAGGATAATTGATCCCAGGAAAATGAAGTTAAATAATCCGACTTTACATCCTTTTGATAATCCAATAGTCCATAAAATCCCAGTCCGATAATAATTGCTAGGATGGTTGTAGTAGACATAGCGCGAAGCTGTTTTCTTCCTGGAAGCTCGACTGTATGTGATAACAACTGATGAGCACTTGAAAATGGAGAGGTTCTGTCCCCTACAAAAGCTCCAGAAATAAGAGCTCCAGCTACAATTTCTGGCGAAAGATCAATAGCTATGGCACTGCTCATGATCGGAATTCCAACAGCACTTAACGTTCCTACAGATGTTCCTAGAACCATTGAAAAAAATAGTGCAATCAAAAAAGTTAATAAGTAAAAATATTCGGGTGTAATGATATGAAGTGATATCGATACTAATTGGTTAATAGTTCCTGCTAGATACCAAGACGGTAGTACGAAACTGACTAACAATAAGATGAAAACGACGGTTTGCGTTTTCTTAATTCCTTTTATACAAATAGTGCCTATAACATTAAATGAAACGTCTTTACGTTTTACAATAATAACTAAGCTGATAAAGCCTGGTAAAAACCCAATAATCAAAGGCTTATCGAAGTATACGGATAATAAAACTCCTAGTAGAGTAATAATTAATAGACTAAAAACTTGTATTTTTGAAAACCTATATGTATGCAGTTTTTTTCACTCCTATTTATATAAGAAAGGCATTTTACAAAACTATATTTTAAAACTCAACATTTTCGACCTACTAATACTAACATGAAAAATCCATTTACGTACTTAGATCACAAAGTTTATGGGGAACAAATGACAGATATAAGATTGATAGTAATAGGTAAAAGTATTTTTAGGACAAGCCCATATGTGAAGGGAAACCGTTATCCTGTGCCATACTTCTGAGATGACAGGGCTTCGGCTTTGGTTTCTAGAGGGGAGTTATTTCGTAAATTGGAGTTACGCCGATATATTGAAATTTACGACGATAAAATTGGAATTGCGCCGATATATTGATAAATTTAAAAAATGCATACTTCCCTGCTACTTCCAAAACACCATAACTCCTGACTATTTTCTGAAAATATGGAGAAAATAGCTAGATGATGTGAAGATTACCTAGATTTTGAGGAACTACACAGCATTGGAGGATGTTATGGAAAAAGATACAGTCAACACTCATCATGCATCAAAGCGAATCAATCGACACCTCTATTCGAGGCGCAACCTTTGGTCAGGTATTTTGTTCGGACTTGGTTTAATTGCGTTCTTTGATGAAGTCGTGTTTCATCAACTGCTGCATTGGCATCATTTTTATGATTTATCAACAACAAGTGTTGGTTTAATTTCCGATGGTTTATTTCATGCGTTTAGTTGGTTTGCAACGATCGCTGGCTTATTTTTGTTTGCGGATCTCAGGCGGCGCAATGCCTTATGGGTGACTAGATGGTGGGGCGGCGTCTTTCTTGGGGCCGGTGTTTTTCAGCTATATGATGGAATCATTCAACATAAGATCATGCGAATTCATCAAATACGATATGTAGAAAATGTGATTGTTTATGATATTATTTGGAACATTTTTGCCGTTGCTCTCATCATCGTCGGTGTTATTCTCACCTACAAAACAAGACGTAAAGAAATGGTAGGAGGAACGGTTTCAAATGATCCATCTTAATCATATCCATCATATGGACGCGAGTCATCTTCACCATACGATGGGCGTTGCGCCACAAATCGTCTTGGCACTTCCTTTTATCGTTGGATTAGTCGTTTATTTAATGGCGGTGTTTGTTTCCAGACGTAGAGGGAAACCTTGGCCCGTTTATCAAACCGCTCTTTGGGTTACTGGTGTTTTGTGTTCGATAGTAGCTGTAGCGGGGCCGTTAGCAGAACGTGCCCATATGGATTTTAGTATACATATGGTAGGACATTTACTACTCGGCATGCTCGCTCCCCTTTTAATGGTTCTTGCAGCACCGATGACCGTTATTTTAAGAACACTTCCTGTTACTCTAGCTAGACGGGTCTCTCGTTTATTAAAAAGTCGATATGTCCGCTTTGTGACAGATCCAATCGTCGCTTCATTACTCAATGTGGGCGGGCTATGGATTTTATATACGACCAATTTATATGCTGCCATGCATGAATATAGTTGGCTCCATGTTTTGATACATTTTCATGTCTTTCTGGCGGGGTATGTTTTTACGATTTCTATGATTTACATTGATCCGACACCCCATCGAACCAGTTTTATTTATCGGTCAATTGTGTTAATTATAGCACTTGCAGCTCACGGAATTTTATCCAAGTTTATTTACGCCAACCCTCCTGCTGGTATCGCTCCAGCCGAGGCTCAAACTGGTGGCATGCTGATGTATTACGGCGGAGATGCAGTGGATATCTTGATTATTTTTATTTTATGTTATCAATGGTACAAAGCTGCTCGGCCTAGGCCGGAAGTGGAACGAGATTTTTATTTTCTTCAAAGTACTTGATCGATGAACGACTTAACTGCTGAGTTATCTCCTGTTAATAGCATGACATCTACAGAAAAAGGCAGCCGATTACCTTAACCGAAGGAATCACCTGCCTTTTTAAAATTAAGTAGAAGCTTTCTCATTCTCTCGTTTCGTTTGGCGAGACCAAATAACGACTGGAATAAGAATGAGGGACAATATACCTCCAGCTAACGATAAAAAAGTAAAGCTAGTTTGAGCCACAACCATACCAGATAAGGCACCGCCAGAGGCTCCTGATAAGGCAATCAAAACATCCACCGAACCTTGTGTTTTCGCTCGGTTGGACGGTGTCGTTGAATCGACAATGAGTGCCGTACCACTTATCAAGCCAAAATTCCAACCAAGCCCAAGTAAAGCGAGAGCTGCAATCATGACAAACAGTGAATCACCTGGTGCCAAAGCCCCCATCACACCTGCAGCAAGTAAAGTAGCACCTGAGGCAACGGCCATTGTCATTCGTCCGAATTTATCGACGAGAATTCCTGTAACGAGAGAAGGTAAATACATCGCACCGATATGAATGCTAATGACTAGACCAATTTCACTTAACCCATGACCATGATGACCCATATGGACAGGTGTCATCGTCATAATGGCCACCATGACGATTTGAGTTAAGACCATGATCGTAGCGCCGACAACGACGCCGCGTTTTTTTCGTGTACTATCCTCCTCGACTTCAGAGCCCTCCTGAGTATCCTTTTCTACCGATTCTGCCAGCTTCTTTGCAACAATTAGTGGATCTGGACGAAGGAAAAACAAAATGACTAAACCGGCGACGATGTAGGCCGAGGCAGCTAAAATAAATGGACCAGCTAATGGGGGGATACCAATTGAAATAGCAAACTCACCCATCACATGAACTAAGTTCGGTCCGGCAACTGCACCGAATGTGGTAGCAACTAAAGCGATACTGACAGCAGTCGCTCGTTGCTTCGGTGTGGCTAGATCCGTTCCGGCATAACGCGCTTGTAAATTAGTAGCCGTACCGGCACCGTAGATAAATAATGATGCAAAAAGGAGAATTAAATCGCCGTATACTGCTGCAATTAAAACACCAATTGCCCCAATACCACCGACTATAAATCCTGATGCTAACCCATAGCGCCGGCCAAAACGTTGCGAAAATCGTCCAACGAGCAGTGCAGCAACAGCTGAACCTAGGGTGAACAAAGCGACGGGAACACCTGCATAGCTGTCGGTTCCGAGCATGTCTTGCACAAGAAGCGCCCCAACAGTAATACCAGCCGCAAGTCCTGCACCGCCAAAAATTTGTGAAATTACAATAATGATTAATGTTCTTTTATATAATTGTCGCCGTTTTTCAGGCGATTTTATGTATGGTTCTACCCTAGGAGACAGTCGTTGTTTTTCTTTCGTTTGTTCTTTATTATTAGACATCGCTTTTGATACTTTCCTTACATATTAGAAGTTTAAAATCTTGCCTGATATCGATCTTCATGTTGCCCTCCAAATTTTTCTAGTTTAGTAGTTTTAGTTTAAACTGTTAATATTTTTCGGGCAACAGATATGTCTTCAGTTCTCTCTCCTCAACTGTTAAGGTGGAAGAGAACCAGGATTGTTCATAGTATCGTTAATGATTCCGTTGTAGATGGTCATGGTGGTGTCCTTCGTGGTGGTGTTCTGAATGATACTCCGTACGAGCATTATCTTTACTTAATTCAAAGCCAAATAGTAAATAACTGCCTAGCCCAATTATCACTAGGCTTGGAGTTAATAGTAACGAGATCTTATTCGTTTTTCTACCCTCACTTTCATTGGGACTTAGTACAAAGAATAATAGAAGCGAACAAGCCAAAAACGTTAACAAGATCATTAACATCGTTGAAGCTTGAGGTACAGAGATCATTTCACCGAGCATGGCTCCCATCATACTCCCCATTAAGCCAGCCATTGCTCCTTCAATCGATGACACGATTCCGAAACATATTCCGCATAATACGCCTATCGTTATACCAATAAAAATCGAAAGCACAGTAGAAATAAATAAGTTTCCTTGATAGAGGACACCAAACATGACACCAACGGTTAAGCCGATGTTCATCGCAAAAGTCATGGCTAGAACCATTTTGTACATCGGAAGCAGTTTGTCCTTTAGCAGAAATGAGATGATGATAATAAGCACTGTTATAAGTAAGAGGCTGATTGAAATGTAACTATAAAATAGGTTCAAGATACCCCCTCCTTGCTTATACTTATGACAGAAAATCGGTGTACATGCAGTGGGAGCTTTAAAATAAATAGTAGATAATTAGATTAGCGTCAGTATAAAGAAAGCGAAAACACGTGGGAATTATTCTCACGTGTTTCCATAGCAAATATTATTCTGTCAATTGTCACCGAGTTTTTTTGTTTATTAAACGGCTCTAATGGGAGTTACCTTAATGATCTCTTCGTAAATACACCTTTTCCCCTATTACTTCAATGAGAAAGTGTTCATTTGCATTTATTTTTAATAGATTTCGAATTTCCTTTGGGATCGTAATTTTTCCTTGGTGAAAAACGCACTGATTATGTGTGGTTTCATCTTTGGATGGCTCGATTATAATTGATCTATCTTTATGATGAATATAAACGGAGTATAATTTTCCGTTCATCAAATTGAGTTGGTCTCGGATCTTCTTTGAAAAGTTAATGATACCTCGGTTCGATATTTTACAAACATTCATTTTAAATCACCTTTAATACTAAAAATATTTATAATAAGCTTAACAATAATCCTTGAAGAAAATGTGCAGATTAAGTAGTAAAATTATAGTACTTTTACATATAGGTCTGTCTTTTCGGTTTGCTGCATATTTTCTCGACATTTTGCAGCTAAAATTAATCTCAGTCGACTTATTAAGAGGATGATGGTGCTAAATCGTGCATCTGTTGATCACACTTGATATGAACTAAGCCATTGGTAAAGGTGAATAAATATGAAATTCTCGATTAAATTAGGTTTATGGTTCTTTGTTTGTATTCTCATTATTGAATCCGTTTCCATGTTATTTCTACATAACACGGTCGTACAATCCCTCGTAGACGAAGAGCTTCACTCATTACAAGCAAGAGGAAATAGCCATCGTGATGTATTAGAAATGTCGTTTAATTATGAAACGCTTCATCACATCGCGATGATGGAATCGCAAACAGATACCGAAGTGGTGATCACTAACTTATCTGGGGATGTTGTGGAAGCTTCTAATGAGATTGATACAGGCATCCAATACATCTTACAGCAGGAAGTCCTTAATCTGCCTAGAGATGGACAAGTACTTCAAGCCGACTGGAAAGATCAAAAATATATTGCAACAGTATCACCATTTGATGATGCGCAAGGAAATCAAGGGTATGTATACATGTTAAAAAGCAATAATCTGATTCAAGCTTTTATCGGGAAATTGAATGATCATTTTTTAGTAGCTGTTGCACTCATTCTCTTTTTTCTTTTAGTAACGATTATTTTGTTACTAAAGGTGTTAACTCGACCACTTATTTCAATGAAAGAAGCAACCAAGAAATTAAGTACCGGTGATTTTTCAGTAACACTCCCAGTGAAGTCCAATGATGAGATTGGTGAATTATCGAAGTCGATCCAGACTCTAGCGAATGATCTAAGTTATTTAAAAAAAGAGCGAAATGAATTTTTAGCTAGTATCTCTCATGAGCTTCGGACACCACTAACCTACATTAAAGGTTATGCAGACATCGGAAGAAGAAAAACGTTATCAGAAGAAGAACGAATGCACTACCTTACCATCATTCATGAAGAATCAGAACATGTTCATCAGTTGTTACAAGAATTGTTTGAACTAGCTAAAATGGATGAAAATATGTTTACTATTCAGAAACAATCAGTCCGTGTTAACGATTTTGTATCTATGATCTATGATAAAGCTCGTCACGTGTTTTTAGCTCAAGGTCACCAACTTGAATTATATTGTCGAGGTGACTGGACGGTCGAAGTCGATCCTCGTCGATTTGAACAAATTATTTTAAATTTATTAGATAATGCGCTTAAATACTCAGCGGAACATTCTGTTACGAAAATAAACGTGGAGAAACAAAACGATGATATTCTAATTTCAATTAAAGACGAAGGTCAAGGAATTCCTAGTGAAGACTTACCTTATATTTTTAATAGATTATATCGAGTTGATAAATCACGCTCTCGTTTAACAGGCGGATTTGGATTAGGTTTGTCTATTGTAAAAGAATTAGTCGAAGCCCATAATGGTACGATTTCTGTAGAAAGTCAATTAGGTGCAGGCACTTGTTTTACTATTCGTTTGAAGGAGAATTTTGATGAAGACAGTTTTACTCATTGATGATGAAAAAAGGATGCTTGATCTCTTAGAATTATATATTACCCCTTATGGGTATAAGTGCATTAAGAAAACGTCAGGCAAAGAAGCCATTTCGGTAGTACAGGAACAAAATGTAGATCTTATTTTATTGGATATCATGATGCCTGAAATGGATGGTTGGACGACGTTAAAACATATTCGTGATTTTCCCCATGTTCCGATCATTATGCTAACGGCTCGAAATGATAAAGGTGATATTGTAAAAGGTTTAAAGACTGGTGCAGATGACTATGTATCCAAACCATTTGACGAAGAAGAACTACTTGCTAGAATGGAAGCAGTTATTCGACGAACGAGTCGTGACACCGAGGATGATACCTTATCTTTCCTTGGTTTAACCTTTGATCCTACAACCGTAGAAGTTCACTATAAAAACATAAAAATACCGATGACACCGAAAGAGTTTGCACTTCTTGAATTATTCTTAAAGTACCAAAATAAAGTCTTTTCTAGAGAGCATCTCCTGTCAACACTTTGGGGTCTAAAAGTAGATACAGAAGATCGAACGATTGATTCGCATATTCGAAACTTAAGAGAGAAATTACGTAAACAAGGATTTCCTGTTGATGATCATTTAAAAACGGTATGGGGAATTGGTTATAAATGGAGTTCTTAATCCTTAAGGGTTCGTTTATTGTCGTATTTGAATTTAAGTGAGTTATGAAAAAGGTAATGTTCACGTATATGAACATTACCCTTTTCACTATTATTCTCGTATCTCAACAAGGTAAATTACCATCTTCCTATTACACAGTGCTTGATTTAAACTTTCTTAGTCGTAAAGTATTTAATACGACTGATACGGAACTAAAAGCCATAGCAGCCCCGGCTAACATAGGGTTAAGTAGTATCCCGAAGAAAGGATATAATAACCCAGCGGCAACTGGAATGAGAACGATGTTATAGCCAAACGCCCAACCGAGGTTTTGCCATATCATTTTCATCGTTTCTTTAGATAGGCGCAATGCCGTAACAACACCTAAAATATCTCCGCGCATTAAGGTAATATTTGCAGTTTCCATCGCCACATCGGTACCGGTCCCTATTGCAATTCCAACATCAGCTTGAGCTAGAGCTGGAGCATCATTAATCCCGTCACCAACCATGGCGACGACTTTCCCTTGATCTTGCAGCTTTTTAACTTCTGCAGCTTTATGTTCAGGAAGTACCTCAGCAATGTAATGATCGATCCCTGCTTCTTTGGCTATTGCTCTTGCGGTACGTTCATGATCACCCGTTAACATGATTACTTCAATACCCATACGTTTAAGCGCTGTGATCGCAGGTTGGCTTCCTTTTTTCAATGTATCTGCGACAGCAATGATCCCAGCAAATTGGCCGTTTACCGCAACATACATTGGGGTTTTTCCTTGATCAGCTAAAGTAATTGCTGTTTGTTCATAAGACTCGAGCTCAATGTTAAACTTCTGCATTAACTTAATATTCCCGATTAACACTTCTTGACTTTTTAAGGAAGCGATCAGTCCATGACCGACAATGGCTTCAAACGAATCAGGCTCATCCATCTTTATTCCCTTTTCTTTTGCCGCTTCAACGATTGCTTCCCCTAATGGATGCTCAGAAGCTGTTTCAACGGATGCTGCCATAGTCAATAATTCATGCTCAGATAAATGGCCTGCTGTAATTAAATCGGTTAATTTCGGTTTACCTTCTGTAATGGTTCCGGTTTTATCTAAGATAATCGTGTTAATTTTATGAGCTCTTTCTAAACTCGTAGCATCCTTGATTAAAATCCCGTTTTCTGCTCCTTTTTCTGTCCCAACCATGATGGATGTTGGGGTCGCTAACCCTAAGGCACAGGGACAAGCTATAATAAGCACGGCGATAAAGGTTGTTAGAGCGAAAATAAGACTTGGATCTGGACCAACAAAATACCAAACGATAAATGAAAGAATAGCAATGATGACAACAGTTGGTACAAAATAAGCGGAAATTAAATCGACAACGCGTTGGATC
Organism: Alkalihalobacterium sp. APHAB7; assembly: GCF_048323755.1. Taxonomy (NCBI): domain Bacteria; kingdom Bacillati; phylum Bacillota; class Bacilli; order Caryophanales; family Bacillaceae; genus Alkalihalobacterium; species Alkalihalobacterium sp. APHAB7. Next base: position 5,860 of record NZ_JBLWFS010000016.1, on the reverse strand, counting down.
GGTGCTTTTGATCCTTGAGCTTCATTTACCATTCGAATGATTTGAGCTAGAGCCGTTTCTCTTCCTACTTTGGTGGCTTGAAAGGTAAAACTTCCAGATTTATTAATGGTTGCACCAATCACATGATCTCCTGCTGTTTTCTCTACTGGAATCGATTCTCCTGTTAGCATTGATTCATCGACCGCAGACTTTCCTTTTAAGACGACACCATCAACTGGAATTCGCTCCCCAGGTCTAACGAGCACGTGATCCCCAATCCTCACTTCTTCTACCGAAATTTCAAGCTCAGTTCCATTACGAACCACTCTAGCCGTTTTAGCTTGTAAGCTCATTAGTTTTTTTATAGCGGTCGATGTTTTCCCTTTTGCTTTTGCCTCGAAATACCGGCCAAGTAGAATTAACGTAGTGATAACGGTTGTTACATCATAATAAAGTTGATAAGGAAACCCCATTTCCGTTAATTGGGCTGGAAACAAGGTCATCGCGCCACTGTAAAACCAAGCAGCAGTTGTACCCATGGCTACTAGAACGTTCATGTCTGCTGATTTATTTTTCAACACTTTGTAACTGTTCTTGTAAAATCGCCATCCGGGTACTAATTGGATATAAGTTGTTAAGACTAGGAGAAAAATGGGGTTTGCTAAAAAGTCTGGTACCCACGTTCCCCAACCGTGCATCATATGGGGAATACTTCCAATTAAGACGATCGTAGTTAAAACCGCCGCAATTGAAAAATCTTTCAATAATGTCTTTGTTTCCTCTTCATTATCGTCTCGTTCATCCATTTCATTACGTTCATCAAGTAACGCTGCTTCGTAACCAATTTTTTCAATCGCTTGAATAATTGCGTCCGCCTCAAGAACTCCTTTTTCCCCTTCGACTTGAGCTTGATGAGCAGCTAAATTTACATTGACCTTCGTAACTCCATTGACCTTAGAGATCATTTTTTCGACCCGATTGACACAAGATGCACACGTCATTCCTTTTATAGAAAACAGTAACTTTCTTTGTGGCTCTTCGTCATCTATTCTTTTCGCTTCGTAGCCTAGCTTCTCAATAGCTGTAAGAATTTGCTCGGCTGTAACTTGATCATTCACATCCACTTGAGCTTGGTTAGAGGCTAGATTTACATTGACTGCTTCGACTCCGTCTACCTTAGCTATGACTTTTTCTACGCGGTTCACGCAAGACGCGCAGGTCATTCCTTTTATAGTAAAAAGCATTTTGCCCATTCACATTCCCTCCTTTACATGTTGATTTACAACTTTAGATACCTCTTTAGGGTATTTGTAAAAGCAATTGATCATTGATAAAAATTACTGTTTGAATATTTGGTTTCGTAAATGATCAAAACCATAACGATGAACAAATTTATAAAAAGGTTCTCGCTTTTTGCCTTGTTCAGCATAAATGTCTAATAATTGATCAACAACTTTATAAAGCTGTTCGGGTACCAGTTCCATTTCAAATAATTTTCCAGCTTCGGCATCAGCACCTTTTGTCTTCCCGCCAATATAGAGGTCGTATTCGTTCTTGCCAACTTTCATTACACCAATATCATTGATCAGCGGTTCACCACAGCCAACCTCACAGCCTGTATAAGCAGGACGCAAAGTAAATGGTACGGGCTTCCCTGCGATTCGTTTGTTTAATTCAATTGCTACAGGCATGCCTTCCTCTTCAGCGCCTTTACAAAAATTACACGTTCGTAAACTTTTCACGAAATTTCCGACAGGATAACAGACTAAGCCTAACTCATTAAATTTCTGTTCGATTGTTGTTTTTTGGCTTTCTGGCACTTCAATGTATAGTTGTTGAAATGTAGTTAGTTCGATTTCAGAATGATCATCCATATATTCAGCGATCACTAGCAATTGTTTCGCATTCAATTTGGCCCCAAAGGAAACTCCGGCATTGACAGCCAGCTTTATCATTTTTTCTTCTTTTACCATATAATACCCCACCTTGATTGATATGTTGGTTTAAACTTACTATACCCTGGTATGGTATGTCAATAACAACAACTTGAATACCTCTTTGTTAAAGCTGAAGTTCATATGTGGCTGGGGTATTATACCAATTATACGCCAGTTTCTAATGTTTTTTTCATTCGTTTGTACTCGTCTTCATTTATCTCACCTTTAGCAAACCGTTCATTTAGAATAGATACCCCACTGACTTCTTTCTCGATCGGTTTATCTTTTGAGAATGTCTTGACTAGATATATAATAAAATAGATACCCCCGACTAAAACGGCAATGTGAAATAACATCATCATGATCATAGATGTTGTACCTATTCCACTCATCATCCAATTGAAATGTTCCCCATGATTCATCATTTTCAAGCTCCCCTAACTTTTTCGTTTTTTTATTTATCTTTACTGAATTTAGCAAAAAAATATCGAGAAAGTATGGAGAGAAAATTTATCCATGATTTAGTCACAAAATTTGTAAACCTATTTGGTTTATATAAAATGAAACCCAAGGTGATTGTGTACCAACATTTTTGCAAAAACGAAAATAAATCCGCTCAATATTTGTCGGATCTATTTTTCAATGTATGTTTTTTGAACTACCTTATGTCTTCTCAGGTCTTTTATTACTAACAAAACGGTGGAATCCACGATCTAATGTTGAAGACTTGAATGAGAAGATCCTTATTTACTTTTTAGCTTTTATAATGCTAGGAAAGATGCTGGATTGATGGAAGATCATTAACTTTTCATGCTCTGTAAAAATCTGATGTACTTCTTCATCAATCGAAGGTGATGGTTGAAAGTCGGTCGTATTTTTTGCATGGCTTTCGTCCATTTTAAAACGATCAATTTGTATGGCTGAGAACTGACCATCTTTTAGTGCTTTCTGCCAACCTTCTTTTGTCATTATTTTTTTTAATACGTAAAATTTTTTTATTTCCTTTAAGTCATCAGTCGCTAATGTACCATCATGTGTCATCTCAATCGCAAGCAGCTTTCCGCCTTTTTTCAACACACGATAAAATTCTTTCAGCGATTGCTCAATGTTTGTAAAAGCAGTAACGGATTCAGAGATCACAAAATCAAAGTGTTGATCTGGAAAAGGTAAAGCTTCTGAGCTAGCCATGATCGCTTGAAGAGGTAGTTCTAATTGTTTAAACCGCTCATTAGCTTTTTCGATCATTAGCGGATGAATGTCGCATGCTGTTATTTGACATTTAAATTGGTTATAAACGTAAGCAGAAGTTTGGCCTGTTCCACAACCAATATCTAACACACGAGAATGGGCATCAAGTTCTTCTGCTTTTATTAGATTTTCCGTTAAGGACAACCCTCCTGGATGGGCCCCACCCACCCCTAATTTCGCCAGTGCATCCATGTACATTTCCATAACTCCTTTTACTATGTTTGTTTACTAATATGAATGGGAGGTTGCATAAGTTCCTGTACATCAACTGGGAATTTTCGTATTAAAAAAGGCGCCTACCTCGGACGGAAAGCGCCTTATACTCATGTGTTTTATATGAGGTTTTACTATAAAATTGGTGACAACAATCTTGAAATCGACTCTTTAAAGCGGATGATTTTAGAACGCTGATCATATAGTTGCTGCGTTAACTCGGTACACAATTCCATATCTTTTTCAAACTGATCGGCTAATTGTTCGGATGTCTCCTTGTCATAGATAAAAGCATTTACTTCAAAGTTCAACTTAAAACTTCTCATGTCAATGTTTGCTGTACCGACGGAGTTAATTTTACGGTCAACAACTAACATTTTTGCATGGATAAAACCTTTTCTATAAATAAATACTTTCGCACCGGTTTTTAAAAGCTCACCCACATGGGAGTATGTGGCCCAATAAACAAACGGGTGATCGGGACGGTCCGGTATCATAATGCGGACATCCTTTCCTGATAGAACGGCAATTCGCAAGGCATCAAGAAGGCTTGGATCAGGGATAAAATAAGGCGTCTGAATATAGATTGAATGTTTGGCGGACATAATCATATAAATATAGCCGTTTTTTACTTGCTCCCATTCAGAATCTGGTCCGCTGGAGACGATTTGCATCGCTGCTCTACCGGTACCGATTTTCTTCGGAAAATAATGAGGGTCATAATTGATAAAATATTGCTTAGATGCTTGGTTCCAGTCTAAAATAAATCTTTTTTGAATCGAGTCAACAGCCGGTCCAGTTATTCGTAAATGTGTGTCTCTCCAATATCCAAACCTTTCGTTTAACCCTAAATACTCATCTCCTACATTAAAACCGCCAATATAACCGACATACCCATCGATGTTTACTAATTTCCGGTGGTTTCTATAGTTAAGACGTAAGTTAATGGGTGCGAGCTTTGATGGAAAAAAGACACCGATCTCTCCCCCGGCTGCTATTAAATCGGAAAAATGTTTCCGTTTTAATTTACGAGAGCCGAGTTCATCATATAGCACTCTAACTTTTACACCTTCTTTAGCTTTTTCCACAAGTGCTTGAATGACTTGTTTTCCTAGACCATCATTTTTAATAATATAGTATTGAATATGGATAAAGTCCTTTGCTTGCTGAATATCTTCCAATAATGTATCAAACTTCTTACGTCCATCAACAAGAATTTGAATGTCATTTCCTTTTGTTAACATCGAGTCATTATTATTTAGGTGCATATAAATTAAATCTTTATATTCCTCTGTCGTCTCGCTATCAAATGGAAACTCCGAATGTTTAATTTGACTAATTTGTTCAGCAATCACACGATCTATACCGATCTTCTTTGTTCCGTCTGTATCAAACAATCGTTTTCGTGTTAGATTTTGCCCGAGAAACAGATAAATAATAAATCCGAGAAAAGGAATAAAAAATAAAATTAAAATCCAAGCCCACGTCGAACTGGCATCCTTCCGCTCAATGAAGATAATGACACCCGCAAAGAGCATATTGATGATAAACATGACAGCGACTAATATCGAATAAATTCCCATGTGTCATTTCCTGCCTTACCATAAATTTCTTCATTTCCATTCTACCATGTTTACACTGAAAGTTCTCTCTAATTAGACATATGGTATGTAAACAATACGGTATTCTCTCTTCTTTTTATCGCTTTTTAAATTTTTGTTTTTGTGATTAGGTAATTAGTTATAGCTTACCATTAAACATTTTTACTACAAATCCCTTCCAATTAAAACCCATGCTACTACTATATTCTCAATTATTTATGATCTTTCCTTTTACCCCCTTAAACCTTTTTTTCTTTTCGAATAGTTATGTAAATCAAGGGTGTTTCTTCAACGTTTTTCATGTAGGAATGCTTATAACAGAGCCTCAAAAATAGGAAGCGATAGTTGAATACATAAAAAATCTACCATCGATAGGAGAAAAAATGATGATATCAAACCTGATGTTTCCCCCAAGACAACCATTAGTGAGAAGACCGAAGCACACATTAGCTGCATTTGATAAACGTCAACGCCGTCAACAGAGAAATCAGCCAAGTGCTCCTGAAAAAGAAGGCAAGCAAGCAACAACATACACAGCGAAAGTGGACTTTAATAATTATGGCCTTAAACCGCTTCGGCAGGAAAGCAGTTACTTTGATGTAAGAGTGTAAGGGTATGTTGTTGTGTTTCATAAGCAGTAGAGTTAGATCTATACTGGCGTTGGACACAGTTTGGCAAATAAAAAGGTGAAATCGGACAATAAATTCTTTAAACTGGACAATAAAATCAAAAACCGGACAATAAAATGTGAATTTCCTTTTAAGCCCCCTTAATGACTTGGACACCAAAATCGATACAGAGTACAATCTTTTTAACGAAGATAATCGATAAAGGTGGTGAGTTAATGCCTAAGAAGAAAATCGAAGTTTTTGAGGATGTAAA
>NZ_JBLWFS010000015.1:0-98754 GCF_048323755.1 Alkalihalobacterium sp. APHAB7 | reverse complement strand
TAGCTTTTTACTCATGATTCTCCATCTCCAAGTTATGTCTCAATTTGTAGTTCTTACATTATACAAAAAAGTACCCTACAGAGAGAGCACTTTTTTTAAGTGTCTACTCTATAGGGTACATTTTAGAATAGGAGTCATCTTTTTATATTTCTTCCAGTTAGGTTGTCGAGATAGAACTTCTTTGGATTGCACTTTGAGCAAGTGTTTGAATCGTTGCGTCGTCCATCGGTGGATTATGCAGTCCAGCGCGGACGTCGCGGTAGTATCGCTGAAGTGGACTTTTTTCGGATAAACTTCTTGCGCCGACGACCCGCATCGCTTGATCGACCACTTCAATAGCTGAATTCGTTACGACATGTTTGACTGCGGCTAGATCAGGGATCGTAACCGTTTTATCTTCTAACTCATCCCATTTTTCTGCAACTGATAAAAGAAAATGTCGGGAGTGTTTTAACTTAAGCTCCATTTCACCAATTTGTCTTTGTAGATTAGGTAATTTAATAATGGGATGAGTGAGGCTATTTGGTTGATAGGAACTTGCAAACTCAATAGCATAGTTACTTGCTGCTTGTGCAATTCCTAAATAGCAAGCAGGAATATGAAGGAGCCAGCCGTTTGCTCTATGTCTCGGTCTTGAAGACACCATTTCTAATAAATGATCTTCCTCTACTTTTACATTCTCTAAAATTAAATCATGACTTTCCGTTGCCCGCATCGCAATACTATCCCACGTTTCCTCAATACGAACACCTGGTGTATCACGGGGGACTATAAACTCTCCAACCTCTTCACTCCCATCAATGGTAGCTGAAACTAAAAAGAAATCAAGGGCAGGAGCCATCGTTGTAAATGTTTTTCGACCATTCACTCTCCAATGCTCCCCATCTTTTACTGCCATTGTCTGCGGTTTACCGCCTCGTGTAGGCGAACCGGTTTGTGCCTCTGTGGCTGCACGATTAAGTAAGGCATTTTCTTTTACTTTCTCCATAATCGCTGCGTATTTTACTTTCGTCCAAGGCCGATTGGTTGCCAAATCTAAAATAATTCCAACATGCCAACCAATCGAAAGAGCAGTCGGCCCGCATCCTTGAGCTAATCGTTCATGCAGTAATATAAATTCATATAAGGAAGCGCCTTTTCCACCGAATTCTTTCGGGAGTGTTAATGTGGTATAACCGATCTTTTTTAAATCATTTATATTTTCAATTGGAAATGTAGCCTCAAGGTCATGAAGTTGAGCTCGTTTCGAAAACTGATCTGCTAATTGACCAATTTCTTCGTATCGTTGATTTTGTTCTTCTGTCTTAAAAAACATATGACATCGCCCTCCCAGCTTCTTACTTATTAACTACCATGAGTTCGTTTGGAATGCAAATTTTAAGTGCATATTTTCTAGAGATATAAGTAAGTTACAGTTGCTAAATGGTGTGAAATGGTAAAATAAGGTTAGGTTATTTTGTCACACAGTATTTATACGAACGAATTATATTGAGAAGGAATTGTTGTATACATAGAATTTTTCAAACTAATGTTAAAAGATTGTAACCTTTTGAAGCTGAAATAAGACTAATCAGTATCAATAAAAAAGGGGAGGTTGAGTTTTGGAACGAGAACATGTAAAAGAAGAGATTAAACAAATTTACCGTGACCATTACAATGATGTGTATAAGTTTCTTGTAGCTTTTACAAATACAAGAAATGAATCTGAAGACTTAACGCAAGAAGTCTTTATCCGTTTATTTAAATCGTTACCTAAGTTTAAAGGAGAATCACAATTAAAAACATGGATTTTCTCGATCGCACGGAATGTTGCCATCGATCATTTAAAAAAATGCAGAAGACAGCAGTTGGTGAGTGACATTATCCTAAAGTTCATGCCTTCCAAAGATAAGACAACCGAAGAGCTAATTGAAGCGAAAGAAGATATTGATACTGTGTATGCTTCACTAAGATAGTTAAAGTATGAATATCGGATGGTAGAGGTATTTTTAAATGAATAACATGTTCATTTAAAGCAAGGGAAAAGGGATCTCTTGCTTTTTTTTGTTTTTTAAAGTTTTAAGTATATATATAGGGGGAAGTTTTAATTTTAATATACATAAAATGTACCTACATACTTCAGTACTAGGTTAATATTCCCGGTGATTATAGGAAGTGATGTCATGAAAGTATTTATTTCAGGTGGAGGTATAGCTGGTCTAACGTTAGCGTTGAAACTTCTTAAGTATAACGTAGATGTCATCGTTGTTGAAAAAAATGCAAAACCATCGACTAAATATAAAGGTGAGCTATTACAACCGAAAAGTATTGAGATATTGAGTCACTTAGGTTTGGGTAAACAATTATCGCGGTATGGTCAAAAAATAGAAACGATGGTAGTAAAATCACTAGACCCCACTCATGGGGAGAAATCTGCCAAATGGGATTATCGTATTTTAGAACATTCTTTTAATTATGCAATGATGATCCCGCATGAAAAATTAAAAGAACTATTACTAGAAGCCTGTCATCAATTAAAGAATGACTTTTATTTAGCTGATACGAAGTTTCTATCACTCGAACCAAAAGAAACTGACTTAAAGGAAATAGCTGTAATTGAACAGTCTGGAGAGGTGAAGAGAGTATCTAGTGAATTTTTTATTGGGGCTGAAGGCAGGATATCTCCTGTACGCCAAGCCCTCGGGATCGGTGTGAAACAAAAGAAATATAATCATCATTTTTTAACAGTATCGTTTCCTAGACCACCGCAATTAAAGGATGCAACGATTATTACTAAAGAAGATCAACTATTAGGTCTTTTTCCATTACCCAACGATTTAGTTCGAACCGTCTTACTTATTAAACAAGGTGAATATAAACAATTGCTTCGAAATGGTTTAAACACCTTTTATAAAAAATACATCAATTTAATGCCAGAGATGGATGGGTATGTTCAAAGTATCGACAGCTTTAAGAAAATTCAACTGATGATCCCGGTTAATCACCATGCCGAAAACTATGTTTACGAAAATGCAGCAATAATTGGAGATGCGGCTCACAGTGTTCACCCTATTGCTGGGGAGGGGATGAATTTAGCCATTCAGGATTCAGATGTACTTGGTGAATTGTTAGCGTGGATGAACAGCACCAATCGATTAGATCCAATACATCTTCGTTGGTTTGAGCGTGTAAGAAGGCCTAGGGTTGAATACATTTCTAATTTAAGTCACTTTTCTGCGCTCGTATATTCTTATGATTTTGCTTTGTGGAGGAAGTTTAGAATGCAAGTCCTGCAAAGAATAGAGAGAAATACACGTCTTCATTTTAAGCAAATATTAAATATTTCAGGCTTAGGAGCATGGGAAGAAAATATGCTTGATCGGTTAATACAAGCTGGTTTTCCATTAGCTCAACAGTTTGGCCAATCTTTTGACCAAGTAGAACATTTTTACAATAAAAAGGACGATTATCCGTGGTACTAAAAACAGGGAGGGGGAATCAAATTGTTTAAGGAGTGGAGAAGAGTATGGGAAGCAAGAAAGTGGATGAAAAGAAATGAAGGGTTTCTTCCGACATGGCACGCCTATATTGGCTTTAAAATGAATTTATTTGATGAACTTGCTAATGGTAAGACGCTCTCTGAACTTCAACAGTCTACTGGTATGGACGAACAGTTAATCACCTGTTGGGTAGACGTAGGGAAAGTAATCGGCCATCTAAAAATAGGGGACAAGCAAAGAATCTATCCTACTAAACAAATGATCACGTATTTCTCGACTAATAGTCGCTATTCTGTTGGTGAACTATTGAGAGAAATGATGGAATTGCATATTCCGACTCTATTAAACTATCCTCATTTATTGACAAACGAGACTACTAGAAAGAACTATGATCATGAGGGGTTTGGTCAGACTGTTGCAGAAACTTCAGCACTCATTGAAAAGTTCGCCTTTCCTAAAGTGAATAAGAAAATAAAGAAGTCAAAGGCTACTTCTATTTTGGATATTGGGTGTGGTCATGCTGGTTATCTTGTACGCTTATCCAAACTCTATAAAAACAAGGAATTCACTGGGATTGATATAAATAGAAGTATAGTAGACGAAGCACAGAAAAAAGTAAAAGAAAACAAGATTAAAAATGTAAAAGTTTATCAAAAAGATATAACAAACGGAGATAAAATCAATCAAGTCTTTGATTACATTATGATGAATAACCTTCTGCATTATTTTAGTAGAGAGGGAAGAGAAGAGTTGTTTCAATTAACATACGATAGTTTACAAAAAAACGGCTCCTTATCTATTATCTCTCCTTTATACTTGAGTAAAAGCGGGAAGGTATTTTCGGTAGCCTTTAATAGCTTTATGACCGCCCATGAAAATTTACATCCGATTCCTACCGAAGGTGAAATTAGAACGTATGCTAAAAATACAGGGTACCAAATTGATGAAATTACTCCTGTCGTTAAAGAAGGTAGCTGGTACATGATCGCACTGAAGAAAGAGGGATAGCTTTACAGGAAATGCTTATTGACAAGGATTGAAGTATTATAAAATGCGCTCAGCTATTGCGGTCTGAGCGCATTTGAATTTCAGTTTACTTTAAAATAAGAATTAAATAACCTTCGTTGTCCAAGTCTCGCAATTCCATTTTTCAGTAACGATATCATTATAAAATTCAGGTTCGTGGCTAATAAGAAGGATGCTTCCTTTGTAAGCTTTCAATGCACGCTTTAATTCTTCTTTTGCATCGACATCAAGGTGGTTCGTCGGCTCATCGAGAACGAGTAAGTTCGTTTCATTGTTAATTAGCTTACAAAGACGAACTTTTGCTTTTTCCCCACCACTTAAGACCATAATTTTACTTTCAATATGCTTTGTCGTTAATCCACATTTTGCTAATGCAGCACGAACTTCAGCTTGGCTGTAAGAAGGAAACTCTCTCCAAATTTCGTCGATACACGAATTTTGATTAGCCGCTTTCGCTTCTTGTTCAAAATAGCCAATATGCAAATAGTCACCACGTTCAACCGAACCTGAAACAGGCTTAATCTCACCTAAAATGCTTCGTAATAATGTCGTTTTTCCGATACCGTTTGCCCCGTACAATGCAACTTTTTGTCCGCGTTCCATACGAAGGTTTAATGGTCTTGAAAGTGGTTCATCATAACCAATCACTAGATCTTTCGTTTCGAAGATTACTTTTCCAGACGCACGAGACTCTTTGAAATTAAACTCAGGTTTTGGCTTCTCCTTAGCAAGTTCAATGACTTCCATCTTATCTAGCTTTTTCTGGCGAGACATCGCCATATTACGTGTTGATACACGCGCTTTATTTCTTGCGACGAAGTCTTTAAGTTCAGAGATTTCTTGTTGTTGCTTTTTATAGGCTGACTCTAATTGCTGTTTTTTCATTTCGTGAACTTCTAGGAAATGATCGTAATCACCGACGTAACGATTTAACTCCTGGTTTTCCATATGATAAATAAGATTAATTACACTATTTAAGAACGGGATGTCATGTGAGATTAAGATAAACGCATTTTCATATTCATTTAAATAACGCTTTAACCACTCAATATGCTGTTCATCTAAATAGTTTGTCGGCTCGTCCAATAGTAAAATATCAGGCTTTTCTAATAGGAGTTTAGCAAGGAGGACTTTGGTTCGTTGTCCACCACTTAAATCATCGACATCACGGTCTAATCCGATATCAGTTAGTCCAAGACCACGGGCGATTTCTTCAACTTTTGCATCAATCGTATAAAAATCATTATTTGTTAAAATATCTTGAATCGTTCCTGTTTCTTCTAGCAACTTTTCTAGTTCATCTGGAGAAACATCGCCCATTTTATCAAATAGATCATTCATTTGTGTTTCTAAGTCAAATAAATATTGAAAGGCACTTTTTAATACGTCGCGCATCGTCATGCCTTTTGTCAGAACCGTATGTTGGTCTAAGTAGCCGACACGAACTCGTTTGGACCACTCAACTTTTCCAGCATCGGGTTGTAATTTACCTGTAATGATATTCATAAACGTTGATTTTCCTTCGCCGTTTGCTCCAATCAGACCAACATGTTCTCCTCTTAAAAGGCGGAAAGAAACATCATTAAAAATCGCACGGTCACCAAATCCGTGACTTAAGTTTTTTACTGTTAATACACTCATGAATGGACAACACTCTTTCTATATAAATTTATAGATAATCAATTTAATTTTTTGCACCTTACCTATTATAAAACGAATGAAGCTATTTTAACATACTTTGAAAATATCCAATTTATTTTTTTGTAAATGAGAGCTTTGTAGAGAAGTGTTGTTTCTTTACAAAAAGTTTGTACAATCAATCTTATGACTATTGTAAAATGAAGTATCGGAGTTAACTTAGCCTACGGACTAACGATGATAAACCTTACCCCCTTTAGTTCTTTTAACTATAACAAGTAGAAAAGGTCATTTTCCTCCATTTATAAAAATAACAAATTCCTTTACAATAGAAAAAGCAGTAGTTAGGAAGGAGTTCATTCATGCAAACAAAAGCAGTTGAACTTTTAAAACAATACTTTGGCTATGAAGCTTTTCGGAAAGGCCAATATGATATTGTCGAGAAAGTTTTGGAAGAAAAAAATACACTTGGTATTATGCCAACAGGTGGAGGTAAGTCCATCTGTTATCAAGTTCCAGCGCTTATCTATTCTGGAATGACAATCGTTGTTTCACCACTTATTTCATTAATGAAAGACCAAGTGGACGGTTTAAATCAGCTTGGAATTCCGAGTACATATATAAATAGTTCTCTCTCGAATAGTGAATTAAGTGAACGAATCGAGAAGATGAGAAATGGACAATATAAACTAATTTATATTGCACCTGAGCGGTTAGAAGATGTTCGTTTCTTTTATTTATTAAATGAGCTGCCGATTTCGCTCGTTGCAATTGATGAAGCGCACTGCCTTTCACAATGGGGACATGACTTCCGCCCGAGTTATTTAAATATCTCATCACTTATCAGGAAATTGCCAACAAATCCGGTTGTGTTAGCTTTAACGGCAACTGCAACGCCTCAAGTAAGAGAAGATATTTGCCGTCATTTAAGCATTGAAGAAGAGAATACGATTGTGAATGGAGCGAGAAGAGATAATTTATCGTTACAAGTGGTCAAAGGGCAAGAGAAATTTTCTTATGTCTCGCAGTACTTAAAAAAGCACGCCTCAAGTTCAGGGATTATTTATGCGTCAACGCGGAAAGTCGTAGAGCAACTGTATGATAAATTAACAGAAAAGGGAATAGCTGTTGGAAAATATCATGCCGGCTTATCAGATCTCGAACGAGCGAAGTATCAGGATGATTTTATCCGTGACAATATAACGGTTATGATCGCAACAAATGCATTCGGAATGGGTATTGATAAATCCAATGTCAGGTTTGTCATTCATTACAATTTGCCAAGAAATATCGAATCGTATTATCAAGAAGCGGGAAGAGCAGGACGAGATGGTGAAGAAAGTGAATGTTTGTTACTTTTTGCACCTGACGATATTCGTATTCAAAAATTTTTAATTGAACAATCCGATCTAGAAGAAACCAGAAGAACGAATGAATACAAAAAGTTGCAGCAAATGGTAGATTATTGCCATACGGAGTCGTGTCTTCAACAATATATTGGACACTATTTTGAAGATGAAGAATTTGAAAAGTGTAAAAAGTGTTCGAATTGTCTAGATGATGGCGAAACTTCGGATGTGACCAGAGAAGCACAAATGGTCTTTTCCACGATTAAGAGGATGCGAGAAAAGTTCGGAAAAACAATTGTCGCACAAGTTCTAGTTGGATCGGAAAGTAAAAAGATCAAAGACTTTAAATTAGATCAATTGACGACCTATGGCCTACTCAAAACGTGGACAGGGAAAAATCTATCTCAATTTATCGATTACTTGACGGCAGAACAATATTTGAAGCCTTCTGAAGGTAATTTCCCGACGTTACGTTTAACGGATAAAGCAGTTGCTGTTTTAAAAGGAGAGCTACAAGTATACAGGAAAGAAAAGGTGGCTCATGTAGCGATTGAAGCGAATGACGAAATTTTTGAGAGTTTACGTAAGGTACGTAAAGAGATCGCAGATGAAGCAAAAGTCCCGCCTTATTTAATTTTCTCAGATAAGTCGCTTCGTGAAATGAGTCGCTCAATTCCTTCAAGTACCGAAGAATTATTACTTGTGAATGGAGTCGGCCAACAAAAACTAGAGAAATACGGTGAACAATTTTTAGCTGCATTGCAACCGTATCGGAATCAAAAAAGTGAACAGGGCGTAACAGTACAGAAGAAAGTTTCGTCAAAAACACCGAGTCACCATATTACGTATGAAATGTATGAGCAAGGAAGTTCAGTCAAGGAAATCGCTGCCGAGCGGGAGTGTACAGAAGAAACAATCTTAAGTCATCTAGAAAAATGTGTCGATGAAGGAAAAATCATCGATCTTCATCAATTTGTTAATGAGCATCACGAACAATTAATTGAAGAAGCCATTGAGAAGATCGGAGCAGAACGATTGAAGCCTCTCAAGGAAAGCTTACCAGAAGAGGTAACGTATTTCGAAATTCGTTATGTGATTGGAAAGAGAGTTAGGCATGGTTAGCTGAATAAGGATTTAGAGCGAGTGGGTGTAGATAGGCTATGTAAAAACATTAAGAGAAGAGGCTAGGTAACTCACTCAGCCTCTTTTTTGATATCCTTGCAACTAATACTTCTTAAGGAGACCGGCTGCGCAAATAGCATTTTTCATTGAAGAAAAACAAAAAAACCTCTTCATCGGGAAGAGGTTTTCAGGACGATTAACCGTTAATTGCATTGTCTAAAAATTCAATTGCTTGTTCTTCTTCAAATCCTTTGACAAGAATGAGTTCGCTAATAAAAATGCGTCGTGCATTATCAAGCATAAACTTATCTTCAGTACCAAGCTTCTTATTTTTATTTAAGAACATTAAATCCCTAATTACTTGGGCACTTTCACAAATATCACCCGTTTTCATTTTCTTCATGTTTAAATGATAACGTTGGTGACGATTAACCGAGTCGTCTGGTTCACCATCGTGAAGAATTAATAAAGCTTTTTCTAACGTATCTGGGTCTACGACTTCACGTATACCGATAATTGATGTTTTCTCCATAGGAACCATTACTTGCATCGTACTATGAGACAAATTTAAGACATAGTATTGTTGGGTCTCCCCAAGAATCTCTCTTTCCTCGATATCTTCAATCACACCAGCGCCGTGCATAGGGTAAACAATCTTGTCTCCAACTTGAAACATAGCTCGACCTCCTAAATTTGAGTTCTTTATTATTATATCACACTTGTCTGATAATAGCAAAATTAATAATTTTATCACTCATTAATTTCACTGTCAATCAATTTATGATATAGTTTTTAATAGTTGTTGTTGAAAGGGTGTTTTTATGAAAAAAACAGTAGTTCTGGCTGAAAAACCTTCAGTAGGAAGAGACATTGCAAAAGTTTTAAATTGTCCGAAAAAAGGCAACGGATTTTTTGAAGGTGATCGTTATATCGTTACTTGGGCGCTGGGCCATTTAGTGACGTTAGCTGACCCTGAATCCTATGATGAAAAATATAAATCCTGGAATCTGGATGACCTTCCTATGTTACCCCAAAATTTAAAAATTATTGTAATTAAAAAAACAAATAAACAATATCAAGCCGTAAAAGCTCAATTAAATCGCAAAGATGTTGGAGATATCGTTATCGCGACCGATGCTGGTCGAGAAGGAGAGTTAGTCGCAAGATGGATTATCGAAAAAGCGAGTGTGAAGAAGCCAATTCAACGTCTATGGATTTCCTCTGTTACGGATAAGGCGATAAAAGAAGGGTTTCAAAAGCTTCGACCAGGTAAGGATTATGAAAATCTGTATGCAGCGGCGGTTGCACGAGCTGAAGCCGATTGGATTGTCGGTTTAAATGGGACAAGAGGATTGACATCAAAGTACAATGCTCAACTATCTTGTGGAAGGGTCCAAACCCCTACACTTGCGATTATCCATCAAAGAGAACGAGAAATTGCTGAATTCAAACCGAAGAGTTACTATGGTATAACTGTTCAAGCTAATAAATCGTTAAAACTAACTTGGCAAAATACTGAGACGAAAGAGTCTAGAACATTCGACCTAAATCACGTGAAAAGAGTACAAGAGAAAATAAGTAATCAACCGATACAAATTGTAGATATCGAAAAAAAATCAAAAAAGACATACTCACCACAACTGTTTGATTTAACCGAATTGCAGCGTGAGGCAAACCGTATATTTGGCTTCTCGGCAAAAGAAACGTTAAATACGATGCAAAAATTATATGAGCAACATAAAGTTTTAACATATCCCCGAACAGATTCGCGTTACTTATCTGAGGATATTGTAGATACTCTAAAAGACCGAATAGAAGCATGTGGTGTTGGTCCGTATGCGAAGCAAGCTTTTAAGATCGCACAAAAACCGATAAAGGCAAGCCGTCATTTTGTTGATAATCAAAAGGTTTCAGATCACCATGCTATTATTCCAACGGAAGTCGCACCTATACTTTCTTCATTAAGTGAGAAAGAACGTAAAATCTATGATTTGGTTGTGAAACGCTTCTTAGCCGTCCTTTCACCACCATATGAATACGAACAAACAACGGTTGTGACTAAAATAGGAGGAGAAACCTTTATTGCAAAAGGAAATGTTGTTCAATCTCTAGGTTGGAAAGAAATTTACGGAGATGATATTGAAGAAAAAGATAGTGCAATGAGTAGTGACATCCTCAAATTAACGAAGGCGGATGCTTTATCGCTTCAGTCTGTCACACAAACCGAGGGAGAAACAAAGCCACCAGGATTATTTAACGAAGGAACTCTACTCTCAGCGATGGAAAATCCAGCAAAGTTTATGGCAGAAACGAATAAGGATCTTGCCAAAACGCTTGGAAAAACTGGAGGACTAGGAACAGTTGCAACGAGAGCGGATATTATTGAGAAGCTTTTTAATAGTTTTCTTATTGAAAAAAGAGGAAAAGATATCGTAACGACTTCAAAAGGAAGACAATTACTAGAGTTAGTACCTTCTGACCTTAAGTCACCAGCACTCACAGCAGAATGGGAGCAAAAGCTTGAGGCCATTGCAAAAGGAAAGTTAACGCAGCAAGCGTTTCTCGTTGAAATGAAAGAATATACAAAAGCAATCATTCGTGAAATTAAAGTGAGTGAGTCCAAATATAAGCATGATAATATTTCGGGACGGACATGTCCGGAATGCGGGAAAAATCTACTACAAGTGAACGGGAAAAAAGGGAAGATGCTTGTTTGTGAAGATCGTGAATGTGGACATCGAAAAGCAGTTGCGAAGAAAACGAATGCACGTTGTCCGAAGTGCTTCAAAAAACTAGAATTACGTGGACAAGGTGAAGGACAAGTATTTGCTTGTAGCTGCGGACATAAAGAGAAGCTTTCAACCTTTAATGAGAGAAAGAAAAAAGAGAAAAATACGAAAGTCTCCAAAAAAGAAGTCAATCAATATTTAAAGAAACAAGACAAACAAGAAGAGCCATTCAATCCAGCCCTAGCAGAAGCCCTAGCCAAGCTAAATCTAAAAAAATAAAACATCAGGTGCCATTAAATATTCGGTGCCAGGCACCTTTACCACTGTAATAGAGTAAAGGTGCCTGGCACCATTTTTTTTATTTCTCTTTTCTCTATTATTTATTCTAAAATCTATTTTTTTGAATAGAGTAATAGAAAAGAGATGAAATGAGGTGTGGAGATGGTTTTCGTTCTACCATTTATATTCGTTCTATTTGGATTTATTTTTGCATTTATTGGGGGTACTATTTCTAGTCAAATGAATCATGTCCCGTTCTATCAAATGATTGATGAAATCCTTTTCTATTTTCAATCGATCCTAACTGGGGCAGGACAAGCCTCGTTTGTTTTTAGTTTTGATATTATCCATGAATTTTTAATACCAGGGAGCTTATACTTTTTAGCAGCAGCATGTTTGGTCTCAGCGTGTAAAATGCTTTATCAACAAATTGAGACAGAACAGTTGGAGGAGTCATTTCTCCGAATAGCAATTATTACCGTTATTGGATTGATGACAATCGTATTGTTCTATAAGGGTGGAGCTACATTGCTTATTATTTCAGTATGCTTTGTTTTAGTGATTAACATCTATCAGTGTGTAAAATTTTTATTTGTAAAGACGGTACAACCATAAAAGAAAGGCTGACAGAAGTGAGCGACTATCACTTATAAGTCAGCCTTTTTCTCAATCTTTTTTATCAAACTGTTCCTCCAACCATTCATAAAAGTGATCTTGATTATGAAAGGCTGTTGTATCTTGAGCATAAGTGTTATCACGTGCTTTTAATTGCCCTTCATCCATAAAAAATTCCCACCCTAAATCTTTTGCATCTTGAGTTAATAAAACGATTTGTTTTAATTGATCATAGTTCATTTGTAGCCCCCCTAGTAGATTCCTTTTACCATCACTTCTTGAATTTCTTTAATTTTTCGTTGTAACTCGGTTAATCTACTTCGTTGATCTGGATATTGGACCATTAATTGATCTGCTTCATTTACCAGTTCATGTAATTGCAGTTGAATATACGAATAGTCAGAAAGGTCATTTTCACGGATGATTTTCGTTTCTAAAAGTTCATCCAATCCATCATCTACCAAACCTTGTGCTTTATCTAAAAAACGTTCGATTTCCTCATTTATTTCCACATGAAAACCTCCAGACTTCCCGTTTTTAATAACATGTGAAAAATTCATTCAAGTTATTCCTGTTCGCATTTCCTGAATGAACAACATGGAAAGTGTTTACCTACAATGGCCATCACTTCTTTTACGAAGTCTATTTTTAAAAAATTGATGAATTTGATGGAGTTGTCACATAATAATATAACAACTTAGAGTGAGGAGTGACATCTAGATGTTTCATTTATTTACTCATAATGATTTAGACGGGATTGGTTGTGGGATCCTGGCGAAATTGGCCTTTAAGGACCAGGTGCGAGTACGCTATAACTCCGTAAGCGGATTAGATTTTCAAGTCGAACGGTTTTTAGAGCGTGCGAAAAAGGACGATTTTATTATAGTAACCGATTTGTCAGTCAATGAAAAAAACACCGAAAGAATAAATGAATATTATAAAAAAACAGGCAAAGCAAAATTAATCGACCACCATAAAACGGCTCTTCATTTTAATGAGTATGAATGGGGAAGTGTAAAAGTTGAATATGAGGATGGGAGGTTAACGGCAGCAACCTCATTATTTTACGAATATTTAGTTGCTAACGGACAGTTGGAGTCTTCTCCTGCGGTCGAAGAGTTTGTAGAATTAGTAAGACTCTATGATACGTGGGAGTGGGAAAAAAATAATAAAGAAACAGCGAAGCGACTCAACGATCTTTTCTTTATGATTTCAATTGAAGATTTTGAAGAGCGAATGGCGGGGCGACTACAGCAAAGTGACAGCTTTTCTTTTGATGAATTTGAAACAAAAATATTAGATATGGAAGAGAATAAAATTGAACGTTATGTTCGCAGAAAGCGAAGAGAAATGGTGCAGACGTTCATTGATAGTAAATGTGTAGGCATTGTCCATGCGGAAAACTACCATTCAGAATTAGGAAATGAATTAGGAAAAGAAAATCCGCATTTGGATTACATAGCGATTATGAATGTCGGCGGGAAAAAAATCAGTCTGCGTACGATTCATGATCATATCGATTTATCAGAAGTTGCAGGGCAATTTGGTGGAGGAGGACATGCGAAAGCGTCAGGGTGTCCTTTAACAGATCATGCTTATCAACTGTTTGTTGCAGAAGCATTCCGTATTGAACCGATGAAACCAGATGCTTTTCGTAATCAGTACAACCTTAAGGGAGCCGAAAAAGGTTGTTATTATGAAAATCATTTTGAAGATCAATTTTTTGTTTATCAAGTCGGTGAAAATAAATGGTGTATGGATCGAAATGGTAAGATGGTTGGACAAACTTTTACAACGTTTGATGAAGCAGTATACTATTTAAAAAGAAATCATTCTGCTTGGTTAGCAAGAGACGAACAATACGTCGATTACCTCTCACAAACCTTAATTCAATCAATAAAAAAAGAACAAACGAATGAATATGGAAAATTAACTGAGAAGGATACGAGTTTTGTGCCTTATGAACCGATTGTACACGCTTCTGAACAAGAGGACCGACCATTGTCGCACTAACAGGTATTTTAGCTCTTATCAAAAGTTATTCCAGAAGAACTTTGATCAATTTAAAGAGGCTGACTCATAAGGGGACGCACCCTTTCGAGTCAGCCTTTTGTATTTTAGTTCATTATAACGAAGGTTACACACAAGAAGAAAGGAATAGGATGATAAGGTTTCTACAGTGATTTGTTTCCAAAAGGAACAGTTATAGTTTTCCAGACAGCCTCTTTTCTAGTTCTCACTTTAGTGAAAATTCTTTTGTAACTTTTTTTCGTTAAAGGTCGTCTAATTGTTTAAACCGAAACGAATGGAGTGTATAAGTTCATGCAGAAAATATACCTACAATGGTTAGTTTTAATTGCGATACTAGGAATCAGCATCGTGTTATCAGCTTGTAGCAGTAATGAATATCAGATAATGAGTGAAGACTCTGGTGGAATGGATATGGTCGCTGAAGAAGCGAGCTATAGTGGAGTGGCAAATCGGGGGATGACATCTGAGAAGGAAATGATAGAGGATACTCCGGCTTCTAACGATGAGCCTTTAAGTGGTGCGACTTCTGAGAGAATGGTCATTTACAATGCGCACCTATCCCTTGAAGTGAACGATTATCATCAATCAGAAGCTGCCATTCAAGATCGAGTAAGAGGCCTTGGTGGGTTTGTCATAGAGTCCTCGATTTATCGATCAGGTGAACAACAGCTTCACGGAAATCTGGTCGTGAAAGTACCACAAAAACATTTCCAAGCATTTTTAGATGATGTAGAGTCTGAGAGTGTTAAAGTAAACGAACGAATGATAAGTGGAAATGATGTAACGGAAGAATATGTAGATTTAGAATCTCGTTTACGTTCGAAGCGAGTCGTAGAAAAACGTTTGCTTGCATTTATGGAAGCCGCTGAAAACACGGAAGACTTATTAAAAATTTCTTCAGATTTAGCGAAGGTGCAAGAAGAAATTGAGCGAACACTTGGTCGAATGAACTACTTAGAAAAAAATGTAGAGTTCTCAACAGTCACCCTCTACTTACAAGAAAATAAAGTGAATGTTCCATCGATTCAAGGAAGTAATGACTTAAATACTTGGGAAAAGTCGAAAAGTTTATTTATGGCGTCCATCAATAATACGATCACTTTATTTTCTGGTTTTATTGTTTTACTTATAGGTCTTTCACCGATTTTTATCCCAGTTACGATTATCGCACTATTTATCATCTATAAACTTCGAAAAAGACCTAAGAATACGGAGACATTGTAGACGCTCCAACGAGTTTACGCTATATTTAAATACAATGGTAGTTTTTCCGGTATTAAATAAAAATAAAAGGCTGATTTATATTCAAAAACTTCACGCTAAAGCGTGAGTAACCAAGCTTTTGCTTGGTTACGGTCCAATATCTAAAAGCAACAATAGTTTAGAATTGAACAAAAAAAATATAAAAAGCTATGATCTATAAATTAAAGGGTCATAGCCTTTTATAATGGACAAATGCCTGCATAAAAAAGTAAATACAGCCGATGGCAACGGCGGGGACCATGATGAAATGAAAAAACGTGGCCTCATCTAGGCTGTAAATGACCACATCTAAATATTTAAAAAAACTACTTAAAAGCAACAACCCGAAAATCGTATAAAATACAACTTTTTTCTTTTTCTTAATTGTAAAGCACATCCTTACTCTAATTAGTACCTATCCTTCATTTTAGTAGCAATCCTTTGTGAAATAAAGTGAAAACTAGGAACAATAGTATGCAAGCACAATACTTTTGGTATAATAGGTAAGGCATTGGTCAAATATACCATTGGTCATTTTTTAAGGTGGATAAATAGAATAAGGAGTTTTTTAAGAATGAATAATTTACAAGCAGGTTCAATTGCCGAATTACGAGTAGAGAGACAAGCCGAATTTGGTTATTTTTTAACGGATGGCGAACAAGACTTTCTATTACATACAAATGAAATCACAGGCGAAGTAAAAGAAGGCGAAATGATTCAAGTTTTTTTATATAACGACAAAGAAGGTCGTCTCGCTGCCACGATGACAATTCCAAAGATTCAGTTAGGTGAATACGATTGGGTTGAAGTCGTTGATATTAATCCCCGCTTAGGTGTCTTTGTTAATATCGGTATTCAAAAAGATATTCTGGTTTCCCTTGATGATTTACCCGCTTTTAAAACGGTCTGGCCAAAAGTTGGAGATCAATTACTGGTTACATTAAAAACGGACTATAAAGATAGATTACTCGGGCAGCTTGTTACAGAAGAGGTCGTGGAAGAAATAGCGAAAGAAGCTACTGTCGAAATGGACAAACAGCAAATTTCAGGACGCATTTATCGTGCATTAAAAGTAGGTTCTTTTATGATGTCAGATGAAGGCTACCGTTGTTTTATTCATGAAAGTCAAAGACGACAAGAACCACGCCTTGGAGAACAGGTTACCGGTCGTGTTATCGATGTAAAGGAAGATGGAAGTCTTAACGTATCGCTACTTCCATTAAAACAAGAGAGTTTAGATGAAGACGCAGAGATGATTTATTCCTATATAGAGCGAAGTGGCGGCAAAATGCCGTATACGGATAAGAGTGACCCAGCAGACATTCGCTTAGATTTTGGAATGAGTAAAGCTGCATTTAAAAGAGCCCTCGGCAGATTAATGAAAGAAAAGAAAGTCGAACAAAAAGGGGACTGGACATTTCTAATCAAAGGCGAGTAGAAGAGAAAAGCCGATGTCTAGCTTGAGATTAGAGCCACGAATTAGTATTCGGATCAAAAAAGGAAAATCTAGACCATCAATGGCTATGATGACCTATTCATACAAAATTCAATTAGAACAAATAAGAAAAACCTTCAAAACTCGCTGTACAGCACGAGTATGAAGGTTCTTTCTCGTTCATTATTATTTAAGCAGAATAACCCTCTAGCCATTCATCTCTTCGATTTTACGATCGGATGGTAAGAAAAACGTCAAAACCCCAATCAATGGAAGAGCAACGGTGAATAGCATCGTGTTTGTTAAGCCGACAACATCGGCAAGCCATCCGAGTGCTACAGAGCCGATTGCTCCCATACCGAAAGCAAGACCGACAATTAGCCCAGAAACTGTGCCGATTTTGCCTGGTACTAATACTTGTGCGTAAACGACAGTTACCGAAAAACTCGATAAAATAATAAAGCCAATAACAGCTAATAAAAAGTAAGTTGCAGTGGGCCCTGCATACGGAAGGATCAGTGCTAATGGAGCAGAAACTAGCATCGAAAGCATGATCATCGTTCTTTTTCCAAATCGATCAGCAAGCGGTCCTCCAGCAAATGTTCCGATCGCGCCAGCTAAAAGAAAGACGAAAATATAGCCTTGGGATTGGGCAATTGTTAAACCGAATTTTTCAATAATGTAGAAAGCATAAAAGTTGGTGATGCCAGCATGGAACCAAGATCTAGCAAATACTAAAAAGATTAATAGACTAATAGCAAACATGACCATCTTCTTATGATTAGGACTCATCTTAGTTGGTACAACTTGCTTTTTTGGCATTTTAGCTATGGCAATGATTTGACTAGAATACCACCTCGCAATGTAAACGAGCAGTCCAATCGCCAAAGCAGCAATGATTGTAAACCAAATTGCGCCAAATTGGCCTAGAGGAACTAAAATTAGTGCAGTTATAAGCGGAGCCATCGCTTGACCTGCATTTCCTCCAACTTGATAAATAGACTGCGCAAATCCGCGACGTTTTCCAGCTGCCATATAAGCCACGCGTGATCCTTCAGGATGAAAAGTTGCTGATCCTAATCCGATAAAAATGACTGAAAGAACGACAAACCAAAACGACGGAGCAAAAGCGAGCCCGAGTACTCCAAAAAATGTAAAGCAAAGTCCGATAGGTAAAGCATACGGTGACGGCTTTTTATCTGTATATAATCCTACGACAGGTTGAATTAGTGAAGAAGTTATATTCAATGCGAATGCAATGATACCGAGCTGAGTAAAGGTTAACCCCATTGACCGTTCGAGTATTGGGAACATAGCCGGTACGAGTGCTTGTATCGCATCATTAAGTAAATGAACAAATCCGATAATAAGTAAAATGTTGTACATTGTTTTTTCTTGAGGCTGAACAGTTTGTTGTTGAGCTTTTGCTTGCATAGAAGTTCTCCTTTCGTAATACGAAATTATCGTATCATTAAACAGGCAAAACTGCTAAGTGAAATTTTATTATGAGACAATTCGCTAATTATGAGCAGAACACCACCAATTTATTGCGAGGTGGTAATTTAAGAATAAAATACTAAATTTTAAAAATATTGGTAAGGGGCAGTTAAATATATTAAAATGAAAAGGGAAATTTTATTTTTGTACACCTAAAAACGTTGGTATCAAAATGGTTAATTTTTAATTTTTTTTGAAACCAAACAAAACCCCGTTCGTAAATATAGCATAAGCTCACTCAACGCCCACTTTTTTGCAAAAGGTCAAAACAAAATAAAAATAAAGGAAGGTAGTTTATGACAACACTCATTGTAGTTCTTTTACTAATCGCAATACTCATTCCGGTTAGCGTCATTATTTATTTATGGTTGTCCTACAACAAACTCGTTCGTCATGAACAGTATGTAAAAACCGCTTGGTCCAATATTGACAATCAACTGGATGCTAAATACCGAATTTTAACGAATGTGGTCCAAATGTTTGAACTCGGTTCAGACCGAGAGAAAGATTTTGTGGAATCCGCTTTACTGGCACGAAAAGGGTTAACAAGTAAAAGTGTCAAAGAAAAAGCAGTCGCCAACGAAAACGTCAACTCCTTATTACCACAAATGTCTATGCTAATGGAGGCGTACCCAAATTCAAATGTCGCCCACTCCCTGAAAGATGCTATGTCTTCTATCAAACAAGCAGAAGAAAAAATTACGTATGCACGCACGGGCTACAATGGAGGCGTTGAGAATTATAACATTCTCATTCGTTCATTCCCGACGAACTTAATAGCTAGTAAATTTGGCCATACACCTAAAGAGTCTTTTTCAATTACGGAAGAAGAAAGAAAGGTTTACAATCATTTATCAGTGAATGACGTTCGGTCGAAATAGGTGATGGAAATGACAAAAACTAGTGAAAAAGATTTACGATATTTAATGTCCGGAGAAGAGATTCGGAAGAATAAATTTAATTCAATCTTTCTACTCATCGTTTTTTTCTCACTTATTGTCGGTGCAGGTGCACTATATGGCTACCTTGAAGGAGATGTCATTACTTTTACGTTTATTACGATGGCTATTACCGGGGCTTACTTATTATTCAATTTCGTAACGTTCAAGTTCATGATCAAAAAAAGCATTAACGGTAGATTGGTGACGAAGGAAGCTCAAGATGAAAAGTTACGGACTCTTTACTATATTGTTGAGAGATTATCGGTAGGATGCAACATCAAAATGCCGGAAATCTACGTAATTCCTACAAACATTCCGAATGCTTTTGCAACTGGATTTAACCATAATAATGCTATTGTGGGTGTAACAGAAGGTTTGTTACATATGCTTGATGAGGACGAACTTGAAGGGGTTATGGCCCATGAATTTGCCCATATTATGAATTACGATATTAGGTTAAAAGCTGTGACGATCGCACTTACATCGTCTTTCGTTCTTTTAGCTGAAATTATTTACCGAAACATGCGGGTTAAAGGAAGATCAAGGAACAATAATAATGATGGTAAAAGTACAGCCCTATTATTTGTTGTTGTGCTAATTATTCTAGTATTTTCTCGAGTCATTTCTGCATTACTTTCTTCAGCGATCTCAAGACAACGAGAATACATGGCCGATACGAAAGCGGTACGGATTGTATCCAATAATCGAGGACTAATTAATGCATTAGCGAAAATTGGTGGTTATCGTCCTCGCTATAGTAAATCTGAATATGAAGCACAACTTGGGGGAAATAATCTTAAGTCATCCTACATCTATAACCATTTCTCCAAGAAAACCGCATCACTTTTTTCGACTCATCCTCCTATTGAGGACAGAATTCAAAAGTTAGAAAGAACCATCTAAGCCAGTCACTATAGATCGTAAAAAATATAGTTTAAAAGGAGTTTTGTAGAATGTCTATTTTCGGAAGATTAGTTACGTTAATTAAAGGAAACGCTCATGCTGCCATTGATTCGATGGAAAATGTGGAAAATGTCTTAAATCAAAAGATCAGAGATTTAGAAGGTGCCTATGCAGAGGCTCGAGATGGAGTAGCAGGAGCTATGGCAGAACAAAAACGGTTAGAAGGGTTAGCAAACCAAGCAGAAAAAGAAGCTGAAAAATGGTTAAATCGAGTGAACAACGCGTTAGACTCTGGTGACGAAGCAGCTGCAGAAGAAATGGCAGTCCAGTATGAAAAGCACCTAGGTGAAAAAGAGAATTTCCACGCCCTAGCCGAAGAGCAGGCCGATACAGTATCGGTTTTACGAGATCAGTTGGAATCGCTTCAGGAGTCCATTGCTGAAGTGAAATCACAAAAAGCATCGATTGTTGCTAAACATAAAATGGCAGATGCTAATGAAAGTATCAATAAAGTATTTGAAAAAGTAAACAAAAATAGTTCACTTAATACTTTAAATCGTTATGAAGAACGAGCCAATGAGCGATTAAATAAATCAAAAGCTGTTAAGCAGTTAAACTCTACGACTTCTGTAGAAGAGGAGTTTAAGAAATATGATAAACCAAATGGCTCTTCCGCATTAGAACGAATTAAACAGCAACGAGAAGATAACAGTCAACAATAAGGACCGAATAAAACGTACTTTGCTATGATTGTCTAGTAAAGTACGTTCATTTTTATTCTTGTAGAGAAGGTGGTGCTCAATATGTTAAATGAAAATAAAGAAGATATGGCACATCATTTTATCCAATTGCACTTGAAAAGCTTGCCTATTACGAATGAAACGATTGAAAAGGTAATCGATGGGACTGCCATTCGCGTTATAACGAATAAGACACCGTTAAGAAGAGAAGCGGACGTTCAAGTGAAATTGGACGATACTTATGAAACACTGAGGTTCTTAAGTCCGAACTTACACATTACTTCCGCATTTATAAAGGCTCAATTAGCTAACTTTGTTTACCATAATAAAGCTGAATTAGAAAAAATGTTTAATGATATTATTTGATTGTCCGGTAGCCGTAATTCAGTATTCCTATCGTGCAAACTAGGAACCTAAAGAACGATGACGTTGAAACATTTGTATAGAATATCGTATGAATTGAGGAGAGGTGATGACGGTGTTCACAGAACTAAATGAGAGGCTGTTTGTAGCTAAAGAAAAGAAGCGGAAAAAAGTGAAATACGAAGAACATATTGCTCGTAGTGAGGCTTACTTAGAAGAAGAAAAAGAAAAAGTTAATCACTTGTATCTTCAATTGAAAAAAGAAAAGAAAGACGTTTCCCGGCTTGAAAAAATTACATTAACGAATATCTTTTTTACGATTATGGGTAAAAAATTGGAGAAGCTTGATCAAGAACAACAAGAAGTTATTGCAGCTGAATTAAAATATAAAGAAGCAGCAGAAACGATTATGGACTTGGAAAAAGAATTAAAAGATTTACGTATGATGCTGCAAACCGTTGGAAACGCAGAAAATGAATATAAAAGTTTATTAGAGGAAAAAGAACGGTTAATCCATGATAAGCATTCAGTTTTAAGCAGAGAATTATACGACCTTTCAGAACAAGAAACGAGTATTCGGTCGTATGTAAAAGAATATGAAGAAGCGATTTCAGCAGGTCTTGCTTCTCTATCCTCACTACAACGAGCCATTCATTCGCTTGATAAAGCAAAAGGCTGGTCAACGTGGGATATGTTCGGTGGTGGGATGCTTACAACATCTATTAAACATAGTCATTTAGATGATGCGAGAAAACAGATCCATCATGCACAAAATCAACTTCGTCTGTTTCAAGAAGAGCTTCTTGACATTGAAAATCACTTCCACATTAACATGGATATAGGCAATTTTCTTACATTCGCAGATTATTTCTTTGATGGAATCGTTGTCGACTGGTTAGTGCATGGAAAGATCAACGACTCATTAAATCAAGCTGAAGAAACCACTGCGAAAGTACGTGAAATTATTTCTGTATTAGATCAACATAAAAAACAATTAACTGATGACTTTAATGAGATCGTTAGAAAAAGGAAAGAAAGGTTGGAAAGTGCATAATTGTTCATAGTGCAAATCCGTATACGTTTTTATCTATTAATCTAGTTCATAAAGAGGGAGTGACAATTAATGGTCACTCTCTCTTTTCACTATCCAATTCAACAATAGTTTGTTAGGATAGATAGGTACGTCCTAAAAGTCAGGAGTGGGTTTCTTGGAAAATAATAAATTAATGCTAGTTGATGGCATGGCTCTATTATTTAGAGGCTACTACGCAACAGCATATAGAGGATATATAATGAAAACCAGTGCAGGCGTTCCTACGAATGCGATCTATGGTTTTGTTAGATATATGTGGGATGCTATTCAAACATTTGAGCCGAGTCATGTCATTTGTTGCTGGGATATGGGCAGCAAGACGTTTCGTACCGAGCTCTACGATCAATATAAAGCCAATCGAGGCGAGCCACCTGAAGAGTTAGTTCCTCAATTTGATCTCGTCAAAGAAGTCGTATCCAGTTTTGATATCCCGAATATTGGAATTCATCAGTTCGAAGCAGACGACTGTATCGGTTCATTAGCCAAAAAATATAGTTCTGAAATGCAGGTTCAAATTTTAACGGGAGACCACGATAGTTTACAACTTGTTACCGACCGGGTACAATCGATTATTATGAAAAAAGGGATGTCTAACTATGAAGTATATACACCTGAGAAATTACTTGAAGAAAAAGGTCTAACTGCAGCTCAAATGATTGATTTAAAAGGATTGATGGGAGACACGAGTGACAATTTCCCTGGGGTTAAAGGAATTGGCGAGAAAACAGCGATTAAGTTATTAAAAGAGTATGAAACGATTGAAGCTATCATTGAAAACTTAGAGAAATTACCAAAGGGAATGAGAACAAAGATTGAAAATGAATTGGACATGCTCCACCTGTCACGCCAACTAGCTGAAATTCGTTGTGATGTACCAATTGAGTGTGTCGTTGAAGACGCATTATTAACCATTGACGCAGAAAAAGTAAGAAAGCAATTTGAAACGCTTGAGTTTAATAAGCTATTAAAAGAAATGGGGATCCAGTAAGTACTTGAAAATAGCAGGGAGAAATAGCATTGCTTATTTTCGGTTTAGCGCGCAATGGATCGTTATAACTTTAAATGTCAAACACACCTTTCTTCTAGAGAGGTGTGTTTGTATTTTTAAGCAGAATGAAAACTTCTAATGGCCAGGCATTTAATTCACCTGATTGAATACAGTGATAGGGTAAATATTGGGCATTAGGGAGGAAAAGCTGTGCAAATACATGTTGTTTCACCAGGGCAAACGCTGTTTGGAATTGCTCAAGCATATAATACAACGGCAAATGCGATTGCTCAAGCCAATCAACTGCCAAATCCAGATCAGCTCGTCACCGGGCAAGCGTTAATTATTCCAATTGTCGGCAGGTTTCATTTTATTCAACCTGGAGAAAGTTTATGGCAAATTAGTCAACGTTATCAAATTCCAGTGGAGAAGATTCTTGAAGTAAACCAAATTCAGGACCCGCAAAACTTACCTGTTGGCTTTAGGCTATATATTCCAACTCAGTTTCTAGAAAAGCCAACTGTCGATGTAGGAGCTTATGTTGATTTGCAAATAACGGGGGAGGAATCTCCTGAATTTGTTGATGCAGTAGGTGAGTACTTAACGTTTGTTCAAATTTTTAGTTATGAGTTAAACCCAGATGGGACATTAACGCCAATCGATGATCAAGCAATTATCAATGTATCATATGAAAATGGCATTGTTCCTTTGATGGTCATAACGAATATTCAAGATGGAGCTTTTGATACAGATCTAGTAACCACTGTATTGCAAAGCGAAGCATTACAAAACCGATTATTGGATGAAGCGATAGCAATTATGGATCAAAAAGGATATCTAGGGCTAGACTTTGATTTGGAGTATCTAGGTGCCCAAAACCGAGAGCCGTACAATGAACTGATGCGTAAAGCGAAAGTAAGGTTAGATGAAAGAGGTTATTTTCTTTCGAGTGCACTTGCACCACAAGTTGAGCCGGGCATGGTTGGTGTTTTGTATGAAGGTCATGACTATGCGGCCCATGGGGAATATGCCGATTTTGTCTTCTTAATGACGTACGAGTGGGGCTGGACAGGTGGACCACCGATGGCTGTTGCACCGATCGATCAAGTCAGAAGAGTCATTGAATATGCAGCATCAGAAATGCCGAATGACAAAATTATGATGGGTATCCCACTTTATGGTTATGACTGGACTTTACCTTTTGTCGCAGGTGAAACGAGAGCCAGGGCAATTGATCACCAGGAAGCGATACGATTAGCGGCCACATATAATGCGGACATTGAATACGACCCAGTGGCACAGTCTCCTTTTTTTAACTATGTTGATGAAGACGGCGTAGAGCATGAAGTGTGGTTTGAAGACGCAAGAAGTATGCAAGCTAAGTTTGATCTAGTCAAAGAGCTTGGTCTGCGAGGTTTTTATTATTGGGTATTAGGGTGGGATTTCCCGCAAAACTGGTTACTCATTGATGAGAATTTTAATGTAAGAAAACGTGTGTAAAGAGCAGAGGCCGCCTAGATGTAAATGTACTTTAAGATGATCAAGTGCATTACATATAAGGCAGCCTCTTTTCTAATGGTGTAAGTCTTATTCTTTTCGAATGATTCACTTTATTTTATTTATGTTGCCAGATAATTGCTACCGTTCCTTCGCCAGCGTGAGCTGCGATCGTTGAACTGATCTCACCGATAACGACATTCATGTTTGGAAATTTACTTTTAACGTCTTTTTCTAGGGCTACTGCTTTTTCCAACACATTTCCGTGCATGATTTGAACTTCACTTATGGAGTGTTTATCATACGCATGTTCAATAAGTTCTAATAAACGACGGACGGCTTTTTTCTCTGAACGAACTTTTTCAAACACTTCAAATTCTCCGTTTTGATTAATACGGATGATGGGTTTAATTTGTAGAAGATTTCCTATTAAGAATTGGGTTCCTGACATTCTCCCGCCTTTATAAAACTGCTCAAGACTTCCTAAGAGGATGTAGTTTTCGCCTTTATCTGCTTCCTCGCGAAGTCTTTGTGCAATTGTATCTCCTTCTACTCCTTCTTCTGCTAATTTCATACCAGTTTGGATTAATGAAGTAATCGCATAAGACATGGATTTGGAATCAATGATTTCAACAGGGAATTCCGCCATTTCACTTGCGGATCTGCTGCTTTCTAATGTTCCACTTAATTTGCTTGAAATGTGGACAGCAATTGCTTGTTCGTAGTCTTTTTTCAGTTTTTCATATAACTCAACAAATTTACCAACAGCTGGTTGTGAGGTTTTCGGTACTTCCTTAGATTGCTTAATTTTTTCGTATAGTTGTTCTGTTGTTAAGCTAATCCCGTCTTCGTAGACAGTATCACCAAAAATAATCGCAAGAGGCATGACATAGACATCAGGATGATTTTTTAAATCTTCCGTTATATAAGCGGTACTATCGGTCACAAAAGCAATCTTTTTCATATGTATCAACCCTTTTCGTTATCCAAAGTGTAGTATTTGTAAATAAAGTTATTGTAATGATGTTTATAGCATTTGTCTTTTCTCGTATTACATTCACGTTTTCAAGCAGTTTTAAACTAAATAGGGCAAAGTTATAGAACTTTACCATTTTAATTAAAGTAGTCTTCTAAAAACTGAAGCGATTGTAAAGTGTAGCTAAGTAGTTGTTCAAAGTCCTCAATTTGATCTTCATTGATCTTTCGGCCGAAGCTGATCGTAATTTTATCAGTTAAGATAGGTTCCTTACCGTATGAAAATGAAATACTTTGTGAGATGAGCGGCCGATTTTTCCAAATTTGCATCAGCTTTTTTTCGATTTTATCGCAATCATTAGCTGTGTTTTGGATGGTAGTGAATAAAATAACGTCAAGAACACATCCAGCTGCTTTTTCGTCTTGATGAATTTTTTCAGTCGCAAAGTCTTGAAGCGTTGAAAGGAGTCGAACTTCAGCCATGGGGTAAACATTGTTAGCATTTATTGTTTTAAATTGCATTGAAAATTCTCTCGACAATTTTGCTAAATCGATGATGTCAGATCGATTGGTCACATGGATTTCTTTTGCAAAGTCAAGATCATATATGGCGCCTTCTAAAACAACCTTCAAGTTTTCATAAATGGTCGGGTCGAACAAGTGGACCACTCCTTAGTAAATCGATTAATATTAGTGTAGCACTATCTATTCATAGGTGAAATTAGTAAGAATAGTAAGAATTAATACATAAAATAGAGGTAATGTTATGAAAACAACTGGTTTAGTTTTAGAGGGCGGTGGGATGAGAGGGATGTATACAGCTGGTGTTCTTGAGTACTTTTTAGAGCAAAAGCTACTATTCCCATATGTCGTTGGTGTGTCAGCAGGAGCTTGTATGGGAGCTTCTTATTTGTCTAGGCAAAAGGGGCGAAATAAAGAAGTGAATGTAGGCCTTGCTGGCGATCACCGATTTATTTCTTTTCGTAATTTGCTGTTTAAACGACAATTGTTTGGGATGGACTTTCTGTTTGATGAAATTCCCAATAAGATCGTTCCTTTCGATCATGAGACGTTTCGAACGGGGAGCGAGCAATTTGTAATCGGGACGACGGACTGCGAGACAGGTAAACCCATTTATTATAATAAACATAATAATGGTGAAGATATCTTAACCATTATTCGAGCTTCTAGTTCTTTGCCTTTTGTTGCGCCAGCTGTATCATATGGTGGGAAAACATTGTTAGATGGAGGAATCATTGACCCTATCCCTATTCGGAAAGCACAAAGCGATGGCTTTAAGAAAAATGTAGTTATTATGACGAAGGCTGAGGACTTTAGAAGACAGCCAACCAAAGCGGCAATGTTTGCAAAATTTATCTACCGGAAGCATCCTAAAATAGCAGAACTACTGGAAAAGCGACATCTCGTATATAATGATACATTAGCTTTACTTGAGGAGCAGGAAAACGCAGGTGAGGTCTTTGTAATTAAGCCTAGCATAGAAGTTCCTGTCAGTCGTATTGAACGTAATCAAGCGCGTCTCTTAGCCTTATATGAATTAGGTTATGAAGATGCTAAAAAACAATATTCAAAACTCCTTTCATGGTTAAGTTAAAAGACGAAAAAACGAATTGGGATAAAGTACCATGAACAAAAAAATGGCATGAAAGAAATAATAAGAAAGATAATTCACGAAGGGAAGTGTTTCTTCATGTCATTAGAGTGGTTTGATCGAGTTTGTGGAGAGTTACAGGACTATATGGAGTCCATTTGCGAAGAATATGATGAGATGGGGCATATTACTGTAGATCGAGCTGCTAAACATCCTAGAATTGAATGTTTTGTTGAGATGGAAGATAATGAACGAGAGTTTTTCTGCACGCTGTTTTTTGACCCGCATAACGAAGAATTTTACATGGAAGCGTTCGATTTAGAAACAGAGCAGACATCGAGAACGTTACTTCCTGATATTGAAGATATCATTGAAGCAGTTCACGAATCATTCCATGATTTCTTAGATGAATTTGAACTTGTCGATGAAATAGAAGTGGAAGAGGAAGATGAGGAAGATACGATTCTTCTCGAAGATGATGCAGATTTAATGGATGACTTAGAAGATGAAGATTATGAGGAAATCATAGTCGATGTCGAGTGGACAACTCCTGAAGTAATGGCTTATACGTATCTGGATGAAGTTGAAGTATCTTATCAATTCGGTGTAATCCATGATACAGGAGACGGAATTCTTCGACGTGTCAACCGAATTAAAACAGAAGATAATGAATTGTTAGAGGATGAGAGTAACTTTATCTTTAGTAAAGAAGAAGCTGGAACGATTATTGAACTCATTGAAAATAACATGGAAACCATGGACGGGTTTGATATGTAAAGTTGTACATAGCACCTTCTCTAGTGACAATAATCTAGAGGAGGTGTCTTTTAGTTACATGTAAAATAAATCATCTTTTAGGATATCGGGAGATGCTGTAATGGATAAAAAAATAATTGATCTAGTAAGTCCTGAATTAAAAGAACGAATTGATAATGAACTATCGGCTTTAACATTTACAAAAAATTTCCGTTCTGCTACCGCTGAAGAATGGTTTATTTTTCTAAAAGAATTTAAAGACCCTAAAACCGGAGGGGCTGCAGGGAAAGTGATTATTCACTACGATCTACAGGGAAATCGTGATATCTTTATTAATACAACGATCATTTTTGACGATCCTTCGTTATATCGAGGGGAAATAGAACCTCTCGTATATGCAATTTGCGACGAATTAGTAAATCGGCTTGTCGGCTATGCCAATACATTATTAGCTGTCCATGCTGGGGAAAATTCGTATGAAGCTGAATATGTGAGGTAGGTATGCCAATAAAACTTGATATACAAAATAACGATAAGAAAAGCACTTTAAAGAGTCCCAATTACTATAAGCAATATTGAGGTATTGTGTTGAGAAAAATGATAGATTAAACAGTGGGTGATGACAAATGACAAATGTTGAGAAAATAAAACAAACAGAAGCATATGTACATAACCAATTAAGTGGTGAAGCTAGTGGACATGATTGGTGGCATATTTACCGTGTCACCAAGCTTGCAAAGACCATTGCCAGTGTTGAGGGAGCAGATGTATTTATTTGTGAAATGGCCGCACTCCTTCATGATATAGCCGATGAAAAACTGAATGAGAGTGAAGAAGCAGGATTGAAAAAAGTAGAATCGTGGTTACAAAGGATTGAAGTGGAAGAAGCGTCGATGAAGCATATCATGGAGATTATTGCCTCGATGTCATTTAAAGGGGGTGGACAACCGCCGATGAAAACAGTAGAGGGACAGGTTGTCCAAGATGCAGATCGTCTCGATGCGCTAGGTGCAATTGGGATTGCAAGAACGTTTGCTTTCGGAGGGGCGAAAGGTAATATTATGTATGATCCTTCGATTAAGCCCCGAAGAGATATGAGTAAAGAAGAATATCAAAAGCGGGATAATACCGCTATTAATCATTTCTATGAAAAACTGTTAAAATTAAAAGGTTTAATGAATACTCCGTACGGAAAACAATTGGCTGAAGACCGACACTTGTACATGGAACAATTTCTTAATCAATTTTATAAAGAGTGGGAAGGTGAGCGTTAATTTTGACGCTCACGCCTCTCAATATACTCGATCAGTAAGTGATAGATAGCTAATAATTCGTAAGCGACTGTCGTACTCTTTGTTAAAATTTCTTTTTCATCTTGGTGATCATAAATTAGAGAGTAAAGCATAGATCTTACTTTTTCTTCTGCCGTATGATCAATTTCCTTTTTCTCATAGGCATCTTTAATGTGTGTCCATGCGGTTTGCAGAACCGCTTTATCTTCTTTAGGTATGGATTGTTGCTCTGAAGCAGACAAGATATCCCCTATATGAAAAGAGACTTTATGTAGTAAATCAATTTGTCGTTCTAAATCATAAAGTTGCTGCGTTTTTGTCACATCTTTCTTACGGTACCGGAAGTCTTCCCGTTGAAAACGGATCGTTTCGGTGGCCCGTTCAATACCTTTACTTAAATGTTCAAATCGAAGCTTCAATACCTGACGACTTCGTTTGCCCATTAATTGATATTCGAGAATGTCTTCAACCAGTTCAATGGTTTCACCAAAGAGGGCATGACAGTCTTCGTGTATTTCTTTCATAAAGTTCGGTGGCCAGATAATAAGATTAACAAGTGTAGAGACGACAATACCTATTGTAGTCGTAGCAATTCGAATTAAAAATGCTAAGAAAAAGCTTTCCGAAGTCATTGGAATCATAGCTATGGCTGTTAAAGTTGCAACTAAAATAGCATCATCCCAGCGCAAACGATGACAAATATAAATAGTAAAAAAAGCAGACAAAGCAAAGGTAATCGGTACTTGCCCAAATAAAAAATCAAATGTCATTGCAATTCCGGCACCAATGGCAGCGGCTGGCAGTCGAATTTTTCCTTTTTGAATGGAAGCATGAACGGTCGGTTCAACGGTAACAATAGCTGCAATCACGGCAAATACTACAGGCCAATTAAGCCACTGGCATATTAACGCAGTAATAAATACTGCAAGCCCTGTTTTCAGTAACCGTTTTCCTAGAAAAGATTGAATCCAATTATTCATAGCCCTACTCCAAAGTATGTCTTTACTATATTGTAAAAGGTTTATTTACTTTTTAGTAGTAGAAATCCATTCTTTTATAATCTGAATTTCTTTTTCGTGTATGTCTGGCTCATCATTAGGTGTTTCAAGGATGATTGGAATTTCGCTTATAAACTCCCCATCTAAGAGGGTAAACCATTGCTTTTTAGTGATATGTCCGCTCGTAATATTTGCGTGGCGGTCTTTTCTTGCTCCAAATGAATACTTGGAGTTGTTGAAATGGATGGCTTTTAAATTAGAAAAGTATTCAAGTTCTATTCCTTTTGCTTCTAGTTCAGACCAGTTCTCCCCATTCCAAATTCCACTCGCATAGGCATGGCATGTATCAAAACAAAAACCGATTTTTTCAGGATAGTCAGACAGCTTACGAATTTGAATCATTTCTTCAAATGTAATGCCCATATCCGTGCCAGCACCCGCATTATTTTCAATGAGAAGCAGTGTGTTTCCGTCCCAATCCATTAAAATACGATTCAACACCTCAATCATTTTTTGATAGCCTTGTAATAGTTCGAGTTTCTTTGTCGTTCCAAAATGAACAACGATCCCGATGGAGCCACATGCTTCAGCTATTTCCAAATCATTTTTAATAGATGCAATAATTAGTTCTTCATCATTTGGATCTTCAGGAATGAGTTTTGTAGGGTAGGGAGTGTGAGCTATGGTTTTTATATCATGTTCTTTACAAAACGAAGCACACTGCCTGGCATCTTCCATATCAAAATCTTTTACTTTCAAACTGCGGGGATTTTTCGGAAAGTATTGAAAAGCTGAAGCGCCAATACGACTAGCTGTTTTTGCCGCTTCATAATATCCATTTCGAATACTGATATGACTCCCAACATACATGTGTATCACCTACTTTAAAGTTGACAATTTTGACAGAAAAACGTTTTTCTTGAAGAGACTTGCTCTAATATAATTGTTCCATTACATCTTGAACAAGGGCTTCCTTCTCGATCATAGACGAGTGTTTGGTACTTACCGGTTAATTGATCATCTTTTGTGAATGGGGAATCCATATAGCCGCCTTGTTGAATACCTGAATGAAAAATAGTAATCATAGCATCAAACAGTGCTTTTATTTGTTGTTCTTTTAGTTCGTTAAATTTTTTAGTTGGCTTTAACTGGGCTTGAAAACAGATTTCGTCTGAGTAACAGTTACCGATGCCAGCAATAAATGATTGATTGACTAATGTTGTTTTGAGCATTCCTCTTCTATTTTGAACTAATTTTACAAATGTTTCATAAGTGAAGCTAGGATCTAATGGTTCTGGACCGAGCTCTTTAAATTCGTCTTGTAATTTCTGATCATTTATAAGATGTAGAAACCCTAGTCGAAGGCCAATGAAAAATAGTTGTTCAGTACCAAATGAAAGAGTGACTTGTTTGGTTCGGTCTGGTTGATCTTGTTCATTACCATAATACATCCAACCGCCTAACATTAAATGGAGAAGTAAATTCATTCCTGAATCCAGTTCAAATATTAAATGCTTGGCACGACGTGAAACCTTTATAACTCTTTTATTCATAACACTCTGTTTAAATAGTTCAACGTTTGTATTGATCGTTTTTTCACGAGTTACAGTAACATTTGAAATCGCTTTTCCTTGTATCTTTTGATTAAGTAAATTTTTATAGTTTTCCATTTCCGGTAATTCAGGCATAGAAAAGCTCCTTTATATGAATTACAGTTAGTATGGGAAACAGTCCCTCGTTTTATTATTTTTAATTATCTTGCCACCTTCTCATTCTTTATATTAGGATATGAAAAAGGCATTCACCGGAACAAATCCTGGAATGCCAATTTCTTTTTGTTATCTAGATCCTTTTTCATATGGTTTACCAATAGCTTTTGGCGCATCAGCTCTTCCAACAAGTCCTGCAAGAGCTAATATCGTTAATACATATGGTGCAATCAGTAAGAATACTTGCGGTATATCTTGCAAAACAGGGATTTGTTGTCCCACTATACTTAACGATTGAGCGAGTCCGAAAAAGAGGGCCGCACCTAAAGCTCCAAGTGGGTGCCATTTTCCGAAGATTAAAGCTGCTAATGCCATAAACCCTTGTCCAGCGATCGTTCCAGCAGCGAAGTTTCCTGAGATGGTTAAGGCATAAACAGCCCCACCCATAGCTGCAAAAGCACCGCTTAGCATAACTCCAATATAACGCATTTTAATCACGTTTATTCCCATTGTATCAGCGGCCATCGGATGTTCACCAACAGAACGTAAGCGAAGACCAAATGGTGTATAGAAGACTACATACCAGACAGCGAAAGCTACACCGATCGCAATATAAGACGTTACATAAGCATTCGAGAAGAATAATCTTCCAATGATTGGTATTTCACTTAATACAGGTACATTAATACGATAAATTAAGTTTTGAACAAAGTCAGTTTGTCCTTTTTGATAAATATTTTTAACTAAAAATACAGCTAAACCAAGTGCTAAAAAGTTTAGTGCAACACCACTTACGATTTGGTCAGCTTTTAAGGTAATTGAGGCAACTGCATGAAATAAAGAGAACACCATACCAGCCAAAATCGCAAATATGAAAGCAATCCAAGGAGATGCAGCACCAAGCCCCATACTTTCTAGTGTAAGAGTTGCAACTATACCGACGAAGGCACCAATTACCATTAAACCTTCAAGCCCAATATTAACAACACCAGATCGCTCACTAAATAATCCACCGATCGCTGTAAAAATAAGAGGGGCAGCTGAAAATATAGCAGCCGGGATGATTAAACCTAAGATTTGTAGAAAGTCCATTTAAATGCCCTCCTTTTTCAATCGGCTAATAATCCAACGAACTAAGTAACTGGATGCTACAAAAAAGATGATTAATGCAATAACGATATCTACTAATTCAGTTGGGATGCCAGCTTGAGATTGCATATTTAAAGCTCCAATTTTCAGTCCCCCGAATAATCCTGCAGCAAGTACAACACCAATGGCAGTGTTTGCACCGAGAAGGGCAACGGCGATCCCATCAAATCCAACGCCTGTAAAACCGGACATTACAGTCATATATTGATAAGTACCTAGACCTTCCATGGCACCAGCAACACCAGCGAAAGCACCGGAAATGACCATCGATAATACGATATTTGTCTTTACATTCATTCCCGCATATTCTGATGCGTGTTGGTTAAATCCAACAGAACGTAGTTCAAAGCCTTTTGCCGTTTTCCAGAGCACAAACCAGAGAACAAAACATGCGGCAATAGCGACGAGAATACCGTAGTGTAACCTTGAAAAGTCGGTAATTGACTGTAAAAAGGGTGAAGCAAGAGATGCGGAAGGGTTGATCGTTCCTGTACGCTCACCGGGCTCTAATAAAAAGCTTCTAATGATGTAATTGACAACATATAAGGCGATATAATTCATCATGATCGTCACAATGACTTCATGAACATGAAAACGCGCTTTTAGAAGTCCAGGAATTAAACCCCAAAAAGCTCCAGCAAGAGCACCTGCTCCAATAGCGAGTGGAAGGTGAATGATTGCTGGTAAGTCGAAAGCAAGTCCTACATAGACAGAAGCTAACCAGCCCACGATCAGTTGTCCTTCAACACCGATATTGAACAGACCCGTACGAAAAGCAAAAGCAACGGCTAAACCAGCTAAAATAAGTGGTGTCATCGTACGGAGTGTCTCACCTATAAAATACATGTCTCCAAAAATCCCTCTGACTAACGCTGAGTAGCCAGTTATCGGGTTATTGCCACTAAGTAACATAATAATTGCTCCGATAATAATACCAAATAAGACAGCGATAAGAGGAAAGAGAAGATGAGATAACTTTGAATCTAGTGCTTTCTTCACGATGGATCACCTGCCTTTTTCACTGAGCCTCCAGCCATCAGTAGGCCGAGTTCATTTTCATTTGTTTCGTTCGCATTAACGATAGCTACAATTTTCCCTTCATAGATAACGGCAATGCGGTCGCTAACGTTTAAGATTTCATCAAGCTCGAAAGAAATGAGTAAAACGGCTTTACCTTTATCCCTTTCTTTAATTAAGCGACGATGAATAGTCTCAATGGCTCCGACATCTAATCCGCGAGTCGGTTGAGCAGCTATGAGTAGGTCAGGAGAACGATCGACCTCGCGAGCAATAATTGCTTTTTGTTGATTCCCACCAGATAAAGCACGAGCTAAGGTGTGCTCACTTGGAGTTCGAACATCATAATCTGTAATTAATTCATTTGCTTTTTTATAAATTTCTTTGAAGTTAAGAACGCCAGACTTCGAATAAGGCTGTTGATAGTACGTTTGAAGAACGATATTCTCACCAATCGTAAAATCAAGAACGAGTCCGTGCTTATGGCGGTCTTGTGGGATATGTCCAACACCTGATTCTGTTACTTTACGAGGGGGTAAATTCGTAATATCTTGTCCATTCAAAGTGAGTTTTCCGCTAGTCGGTTTTTTTAAGCCTGTAATCGCTTCGATTAATTCGGATTGACCGTTGCCATCGACCCCTGCAATCCCAAGAATTTCGCCAGCTTTTACCTCTAAATTCAACTCATTCACTGCGCTGACTTCTCGTGCGTCTTTTACAATTAATTGTTCGATGTTAAGTACAGTATGTTTTGGTTCGGCAGGGTCTTTCTCAACGGAAAAGTTAACTTCACGGCCGACCATCATAGCGGCTAAACTATCAGGAGTAGACTCGGATATGTCAACTGTGCCGATCCCTTTGCCACGGCGGATAACCGTACAACGATCACAAACTTCCATAATTTCTTTAAGCTTGTGAGTAATTAAAATGATGGATTTCCCTTCAGAAACTAGTTTTTTCATAATTTGAATTAGTTCCTTGATTTCCTGCGGAGTTAGCGCAGCTGTCGGTTCATCAAAAATTAAAATTTCTGCTCCTCGATATAAAGTTTTTAATATTTCAACACGTTGTTGCATCCCAACCGAGATATTTTCAATTTTGGCATGAGGGTCCACAGATAAACCGTATTGTTTAGAAATCGTTTCGACTTCTTTTGCCGCTTTCTTAATATTAATTTTGCCTCTTGCTGTTGGTTCTTTTCCTAAAATAATATTTTCAGTTACAGTGAATTTCTCCACCAGCATAAAGTGTTGGTGAACCATTCCGATACCTAGACGATTAGCCACATTAGGATCGGTAATTTTAACAGGTTTCCCTTTCACAAGGATGTCACCTTGTTCAGGTTGATATAGTCCAAACAAAACATTCATAAGTGTAGATTTTCCGGCACCATTTTCACCAAGTAAAGCATGAATTTCACCTTGTTTTAATTGAAGCGTTACATTGTCATTCGCGACGATACCAGGAAATTCTTTACGAATGTTCTTCATTTCAATTACATAACTCAAATGTCACACCTCCAACAGAAATGTTTCCTAAGACAATCAATACAGTTAGCTATCAGGTCAAGGTCTTATTTTACCTTTGTAGGCAATATTAATTAAGAAATAACGAGAACAAAACGCCTAATAGCGACACTGATAAAAATTTATCAATAAAAAAGGCGGTCTCATGGAGTAGTCAAGCCCTTTAACCCCAGAAAGTGTAAGATGTTCGGGATGCAGGTTGCGAGACACAATTGAGACCGCCTACCATTTAATGATGATTATAGATTTTTCTGAAACTCTTCCAATGTTTCATCTGTTTGTGGTACTTCAATTTCTCCAGATTGGATTTTTTGGATGTACTCTTCAACAGCGGATAATGCTTCTTCAGAAACATTATCTGTTGTAGGAGCGATTCCAACCGCTTCTTCTTCTAATCCAAATTCTAATACTTCACCACCAGGGAATTGGCCGCTCATTGTTTGTTCATTTACAAGATATAAAGCAGTGTCTACACGTTTAATCATTGAAGTTAATGTTACGTTTTCAGGAAGTCCTTCTTCATGTTGGTCACGGTCTACACCGATTGCCCAAACGTTTTCATTGTTACGCTTACGATTTTTTGCTTCAGTAAATAATCCATTACCAGTACCACCAGCTGCATGATAAATGATATCAGCACCTTGGCTGTACATGGCATTAGCGATTTGTTGACCTTTTGATGCGTCATTAAAATCTTCAGCGTATTGGACAATAATTTCAGCATCAGGATTTACTGATTTCACACCAGCTTTAAACCCATTTTCAAACTTTTTAATAAGTGCACCGTCAACACCACCAAGGAAGCCTACTTTGTTAGATTCTGTGTGCATACCAGCAATAACTCCAACTAAAAACGACCCTTGATGCTCTTTAAATGTAATGTTTGCAACATTTGGGATGAGTTGATCATCATCGTCTGTGACAACCATATCAACAATTGCAAGTTGTGCTTCAGGACGCTGTGTTGCAACTGCTTTAATGTCACTTGCCATTAAAAATCCAATTCCCCATACAAGGTCGTAGTTTTCACGAATAAGTGAATTTAAATTTGGACCATAATCAGCTGCAGCAGTTGACTGTAAGTATTTGTAATCAGTTCCTTCAGTCAGGCCAAAATCATTCCCGAATTGTGTCATACCTTCCCAAGCCGATTGGTTAAATGACTTATCGTCAATTCCACCTGTATCCGTTACCATTGCCACTGTGAAATCTTCAGCTACATCTTCAGTAGGTGCAGCTTGTCCATCTGTTTCTGGAGCAGTTTCTGCTTCGTCTCCACCAGTACCACAAGCCCCAAGTAGTGTTCCGCCTGCGAGGATGATGGATAGTAGAAGTGATTTACTTTTCTTCATGTGTTAAACCCCCTGAATAGAAATAATGTGATGTTGTCGAATTTAGTACAGAATGTTAGTTAGTCTTAAGTATGTTATTAAGTATGTAAATGCTTACAAGTAACTATACACCATTCTTTTTCCAATTAAATGACATCTGTCCTCTGACGTTCGACACATTTCGACTTAATATACCTTAAATATTTAAATATACAATTAAAAAATGACACTTATCTTTACAATTTTTCAAACAAAAGGTAGTTTTTAACTAGTTAACATCATATAATAGCCTGTGCAATTTTCTGGAAAGTATGAAG
This sequence comes from Alkalihalobacterium sp. APHAB7, assembly GCF_048323755.1. NCBI lineage: Bacteria > Bacillati > Bacillota > Bacilli > Caryophanales > Bacillaceae > Alkalihalobacterium > Alkalihalobacterium sp. APHAB7. The sequence goes on along the minus strand of NZ_JBLWFS010000015.1, from coordinate 61,105 downwards.
TAACTTAAAATGTTGTTCTAAATAAAACAACAAAATTTCAAAAAATGGTCCAAAAGCAATAAAGGATAGGAAAACAGCCCAAAAAATTAACAATTTTATTGAGAGTTTTTAAAATATACACTCGATAATAAAATATTTAACGAGCATTTATTATAAACTAGAAGATGTTCAGCTTTACTTGAGGAGGAGATGAGGCAATGAGATGGCAAAAGGACTTATTAATTATTCTTTCTAGACGTGAGGACAAAAAAATTGCACTTGCAGTTGATACGTCTACTACGGACTATCCGACCGAGACGATTTCGAATATTGTAAAACTTTTTCATGAATTAAAACCAGAAACCCAATTGATCTTAGCCGACTATAAAATACGTGAATTGACATCAACAGATAATAGCGATATTCAATATTTCACTCATGGGAAATCTTCTTATACGGAAGTGTTGGAATGGGCCAATGAAAATGAGATTGAAACATTATTTTACATAACCGATGTTACTGGTTATGTGGTTGAAGATATGGAAATCAACTATGAACTTTTTTGGATAATTCCTGGAGGCTTCTCACCGAAAGTACCTTTTGGAAAGAAATTATTAATTAAATAATCTTTAAGACTATAGAAACGATTTGAATAAATAGAGCCTGATGAGTCCCCCGTATTGGTGGGCTTTTTTTAAATTCGATTTGTCTTACATAAAGGCTCTTTTCACAAAGATTGTTGCTCCGTGCTTTTGGACCGTAAGCCAAGCGAATGCTTTGCTCTTCACGCTAGCGTGAAGCTTTTGAAAATAAAATAGCCGTTCAGACAAATGAATTTGTCTTGAAAAGGCTATTTTATTTTCAAAAAACGGTCCAAAAGCAACAAAGTTTACGAAAACAGCCTACATAAAAGAAATATACAAAGAAAATACTAGGAAAATAACGGTATGAATAGGTGAATGTATGGTGACAATCGCATTTTTTCTTGTTTTATTTGGAATGGTTTTATTGATGACGGTGTTGAACTTCTTTGTATATGGTCAAATTTCTTTATTGGAAAGCTTTCTTTTTTTAATTTGGTTTGAAATGGGGTCACGGAGAATGATTGTCATCGGTGCAGTTGTCGTTGGTTTATTGGTGGCGATTTCCCATGACATACAAAGCAAAAAGAATAAAAATCAAAAGAAACAAGAGAGGCAGCAATGAAAGAAAGAATATCGCTTTGGCAATTATTACTTGTGTTAATCATTTTTTTAGTAGGAAGCGCCGTTGTTGTTGGTGCGGGTGAAGAGGCTAAACAAAATTATTGGTTGGCTGAATTAATTGCAACGTCATTTGGGGTCATTATTGTGCTTGGTTATTTTTTTCTCTTAAGTCGAATTCCTGGAAAAAATATATTCGAACTAATTGAAACGGGATTTGGTAAAGTGGTTGGAAAAGCCATTATATTTTTTTATATCATTTACTTTATTTACATTGCGGCGAGGGTACTTAGAGATTTTGGAGAGTTGATACTAACCACCATACTACCGCTTACACCGGTTGAAATTATTCCATTAGTCATGTGTTTACTATTAGCGTATGCGCTCTATCTCGGTATTGAAGTATTTGCGAGAATGACTGAAGTCATCGGCCCGTTTATTGTTCTTGCCTTATTTTTAGTAGGAGTTTTCTTGTTTATTGGTGGAGATCTTGATTTTCAACAACTTCTCCCTGTTTTAGAAGATGGAATCGGACCGGTAATCGACGCTGTTTTTCCGACAATGGTAACTTTTCCTTATGGAGAACTTATTGTATGTACACTATTGATGACACAAACTAATCATTTTCAGTATGTTGGTAATGTTGGGGTGGTTGCTGTTATCATAAGTGGCTTATTAATTGCCTATTCCAATGTGATTCAAATTGTCACGTTAGGGGTAGATATTAAAGTTCGTTCCAGCTTCCCTCTTTTAGTTGCTGCTAGAGAAATAGAAGTGTTTGATTTTTTTGAACGAGTTGATGTTCTAGTGGTCTTTATATTGATGTTTGGAATTATGATTAAGGCCGGTATTTTTTTATATGTAGGAGTAAAAGGGCTAGAACATTTATTTAAAATTCCTTATCGGGCTTTTTTGTTTCCTACCTCTATGCTGTTAGCCTTCTTCTCGGTGATCATTGCTGATAACATTGTTGAGCATTATGAAGAAGGGTTAGCCCTTGTACCGTATTTTCTTCATTTACCTTTTCAATTCGGAATTCCTATCGTACTCTGTCTCATTCTACTTATTAAACAGTGGAAGAGTCAGTCGAGTGCAGGAGGTCTAGACGTATGAGTATATATAGAAAACTAGTAAAAAGCCGGATAAAAACGAGGTCTAAAAGCCAGGTTCAAACTCTCGATGAACTATTAGAAAGAGGGCATTCGCAAAGAGTCATTTCTAAATATTTAAAGCTAAATAAAAACCAAGTTCAAAGTGTATTCGAAGGGAATTTTGATTTTCTAATGGAAGAGATGAAAGTCGGTCAACAAGTCGCCGCTATCGTCTATTTAAGAACTATGGTTGATTTAAATATGGTTGCCAAACAAATCACGGAAACGTTAGCTGAAATAGAAGACGAAATGGTGCTGGAAACAAGAGGACAGTTAGATCAACTTTATAAAAAATACTTTTCAAGTCATGAGTGTTACTTGATTGAGCATGAACATGAGGTTGTTTGGTATGTACTTTTGGGGTATGCAGTAATTTTTTTAGAAGGGCTGCCATGTGCGTTAGCCATTAATGTTGTGACTACTCAGGAACGGGATATTTCCATTTCCGAAACGCAGACGATTGTTCGCGGACCGCAACATAGTTTTACAGAATCAATTAATACAAACGTAAGCTTAATCCGGCGGACCGTTAAAAACCCATCGCTTAAGTTTGAGAGTTTTACAGTTGGGACTGAAACTAAGACCACGGTTTATTTAGGGTATATTAAAAATATCGCAAATTCTGATCTTGTAAATGAAGCGAGGCGAAGAGTTGCAGAAACGAACATTAATGCCATATACGACTCTGGAAATTTGGAAGAGATTATTAGTGATACGACACTTACGCCATTTCCATTAACTTACCATACTGATCGTCCAGATACGATCTCATCTCATTTGATCGATGGGAAGTTTATTCTGCTAGTGGATGGGAGTCCTTATGTCATTAGTGCCCCTGTAGTATTTGTTGACTTTTTTCAAGTAAGTGAAGATTATTATCAGAAGTATATGATGTCATCTTTTATTCGTTTGATAAGATATATTTCTTTTTTCTTAGCTTTATGTTTACCGGCAATCTACATCGCACTTACGACCTTTCATCATGGACTCATTCCGACAGATTTGTTAATAAGTATCCAAGCTCAGCGTGAAGGAGTACCCTTTCCAGCTGTCTTAGAATTATTGTTAATGGAGATTACGTTTGAGATTTTAAGAGAAGCAGGGGTCCGTATGCCTAGAGTAGTCGGACAAACGGTTTCCATTGTTGGTGCACTCGTTATTGGACAAGCAGCAGTTGAAGCTGGTGTGGTGTCTAACTTTTTAGTCATAATCGTTGCATTAACTGCGATGGCAGGATTCGTATCTCCAATCTATAGTTTTGCTAACACCGTTCGATTATTGAGGTTTGGACTTATTTTTATCACAGCAGCATTAGGTATGTTTGGAACATTAGTCGGTCTTTTAGCCATTCTGCTACATTTAATTAGTTTACGTTCATTTGGTGTACCTTACTTCGCTCCGTTAGGTCCGTTTATCATTGAGGATCAAAAAGATGTTTTCGTACGATTTCCTTTTCAGAAGACAAACTCCCGTCCCACATACTTGAAGACGAGTAGTGTAAATAAGTCTTCTAGTAAAGAAAGTGAGGGATAGAATGAGGCGCTTCCAGTTTTATATTATGCTGATCTGTCTTTCCTTTTTAATTATAGTAACGGGTTGTTGGGACCGGTATGAGTTAAATGATGTTTCCGTTGTAAGTGGCATGGCTTTGCATAAAGGAACCGAAGGAAGGTTGCAGTTATCAGTAGAAGCGATTAATGCTAAGCAAATCTATGAAGGGGAAAGTGAGGGAGGTACACCAGCGATCGTATACGGAATAGAAGGAAATACAGTTGCAGAGTTAGTGGATAAACTGAATGTAGGATATACAAGAAAGCCAATATTTTCTCACATCCAAACGGTAGTCATTGACGAAGAACTGGCAAGAGAAGGGGTAGGTGAATTCTTTCAATACCTAGAACGAAATGGTGAATTTCGAAATGATTTTAAAATTATTGTTGCCCGTGGAGTTAGGGCTGAGGATATCATTAGTACTACGTACCCCGTTCAAAAAGTACCTTCCTTAAAATTAAGTGTACAAATTGATACGATGGAAGAAGAGTGGGGAGGGGAACCGAAAGTTCGTTTGACGGACTTTATTCGTGCCATTACTGCAAGTGGACGGCATCCAGTAACTGCAGCAATGACAATCGATGGTGACCCTACAAAAGGACAACACTCAGCACATATAAAAAAATTAAAACCTGAACCAATTGTTATTGTAGACGGGATAGCTGTATTTAATAATGACAAGTTAGTAGGCTATTTAAACACTGAAGATACGAGGAATTATCTATGGACGCAGGATGAAATTAAATTAACGACAATAAGTGTCCCGTGTGATGAAAATAACTTTTTAGGTATTAGAATCAAGAATTCTTCAACAAAAATTAAAACTTCTTATCATGATAAGAAGCCCAGAATTACAGTCGATATTTTACTGGAGTCGGTTTTGCAGTCGTCCCAATGCGCTGAAGACTTAACGTCAATTGAAACGTATGAAAAGTATCAAGAGTTAATTGATAAGTATATAGAAGAGCAGATCAAAGGAACTATCCAAAAGGTCCAACAAACCTATGGCATAGATATATTTGGCTTTGGTAATACGTTTCACCGGCAACATCCTAGAAAGTTTAAAGAGCTTAAAGATCATTGGGATGATGAATTTGCAAAGGCAGAAATTGATGTGGTAACGAGTGTTTATATACGACGAGCAGGTATTCGAACCGATGGGTTTTTAGATAAGATAGAAAATTAAGTATAACAGAAAAAATGGACAAACAGAGGTGGACTATTTTAGTCCACTTCAAAATTAATGTTGACATCCTAGAAAAAACAATTATATAATTTATCTTGAATTCAAGATACTCGAAGGATATGGTTCATATGACAAATGATGAAAAAATTAATAACGAAGAGTTAGCGTTAAAATCATTTATCGTCTTATCCCGTGCACATCGAGCGGTTGCAGATCGTGTAGAGGAAGATATTCGTCGGTACGGGTTAAATCCGACTGAATTTGCAGTATTAGAGTTACTTTTCCATAAAGGCGACCAGGCCATTCAACAAATCGGCAAGAAAGTTTTGTTAGCAAGCGGGAGCATCACGTATGTGGTGGATAAACTAGAAAAGAAAAATCTTATCATACGCAGAGCATGCCCAAAAGACCGCCGCGTGACGTATGTAGCCATTACTGAAGAAGGAAATGAATTAATGCGTAAAATCTTTCCGAGTCATCAGGAAGCGATAGAAAAAATCTTTTCCAGCTTAGATCAAGGCGAAAGAGAAACATTAATTGAATTATTAAAGAAATTAGGGATCAACGCTTAAAGCGCTCTAATTTTTAACTAGTATCTCGAATTCGAGAATAATTAAATGGAGATAGTTTGTCTTATGAAAAATAGTTTAGTATCGCTAAGAATGTGGGTATAGCTTTATTAATGGGTAAGACAAAACGCACGTTCAGTATTTGTGACATTAAGAATTATTTGTCGGCTTAAATATCTTGAAGTCATATTATTTGAATTCGAGATTTAAGATAAAATTACAATATAATCCAAAGGAGAGTGTCATACGATTATGTCAAATTTAAATTTAGCAATTATTTATTACAGTTCTACAGGTACTAACTACACGTTAGCAAAATGGGCGGAGGAAGCAGCGCAACAAAATGGTGCAAACGTCAAAGTTTTAAAAGTACCTGAGTTAGCGCCCCAACAAGCGATTGATTCCAACCCAGCATGGAAAGCTCATGTGGAGGCAACAAAAGAGGTTCCTGAAGTTTCACTTGAAGACTTAGAGTGGGCCGATGCCATTATTTTCAGTGTACCAACTCGTTTTGGTAACATGCCGGCGCAAATGAAACAATTTCTAGATACCACTGGAGGATTATGGTTCCAAGGGAAATTAATTAATAAAGTAGTAAGTGCAATGAGTTCAGCACAAAACGCTCACGGTGGTCAAGAAGCAACAATTTTATCTCTATATACTTCGATGTTCCACTGGGGAGCAATTGTGGCTGCACCAGGATACACAGATCCTGTGTTATTTACAACCGGCGGAAACCCATATGGAGCAAGTGTTACTGTAGACCAAGACGGAAATATGCAAGAAGATGTTCAGCCTGCTGTACAACACCAAGTAAAACGTACATTAGACATTGCAAGATTAGTTAAACAAGGTAATCAATAAAAAAATATATGAGCAGGAGTTGATCACTTAAGTCAGCTCCTGTTTTTTTATCGTTGGGGGAAACATCCAGAAAAGGGTGTTTTTTTGAATTGAGAAAAAGAAACAGATCTAGGAAAATAAGTAGAAGTGTGTTCATTTTAAAGGGGCGTGATGGCGTGGGTACTAAGGAAATGAATGAAGTATATTGGCTGCGTATCATAGCTTGTTTGAGTGTTGTCCTAACTCATGCTGTAAGCAGGGTAATAACAGACTTCTCTTTGTCGGGGGATATACGGGTGGTATATCGCACCCTTCAAATGTTGTTGTTGTACGGGACGCCAATGTTTGTATTGATCTCAACTATTGTGATGACGCATGCTTACAAAGAAAAAATTCCTACGGGCTTTCTAAGAAAAAGGATCAAGTATATATTAGTCCCTTATTTAGTAATGGCCACATTTTATGCGGGTCATAAATATATTCGATTTGATTGGACATTTAAAAATTTTGCCATCGAACTTGGGTTTAATTTTATAGGACAGTGGCACGGGTATTTTGTTTTAATTATCTTTCAGTTTTATTTACTGCATTTATTATTTATAAAGTATTTGAAGCGATTTAAAGCTATGCATGTCTTAATCGTAAGCTTTATCATTAGCGCAGGGTATTGGATAAGCTTTTATTTCTTTTTTATCGATTTCGTGCAGCATTCGAGTTATCTGACTCTATTCTTTTCAAGAATTTTGATTTTTGGTTGGTTATTTTATTATGTTGTTGCCTACTATTGTGGGAGAAATTATGAAATGTTTATCGATAAGTTGCATAGATATTGGATGGTTGTAGTGCTAGGTACTATAGTATCAATGGGGCTTGTACAGTTTATATATCATTCAGGAATGTTAATGCGAGTGACATCAGCTCGTTTTGATATTATTCCTTACACAGTCATGTTATTCTTTCTCTTCTTTCTGCTGTTTTCGAAACTGAACCGAATTCCAACGTGGATCGTTTCTATAAGTGGATATTCGTATGGGATCTATTTGCTGCATCCTTTTGTTCAAACGATGGTTAGAAGCTGGTTCCCATTATTAGAAATAACACCATTCGGTTATATGATTGTTCAATTTATGGCGGGGGTTATTGTTCCGATTATTTTCATCTATCTTTTATCTAAATTTCATTTGGGTGCCTTTATTGTGGGGAAAACAATGACTCGCAAGAAAGTCTTCAGAGAAACAGCAATGTCTAAAGCGGCATAAGGAACGAATTAAAGGTTTGTAAGTATAGGTTTTATTAGAGAAGTTTAAAAAGGGAATATATTCGTGTAGAGTATAAAATTACAAGGTTGAAGTACACTATAGGTGATTTTCTTGAAAGGGATGGTTATGTGAAAAAATTATCAATTGGTGTACTTTCAGCTTTATTTTTGTCGTTGACGGCATTCGGACCGTTGCCTGCACAAGCAGAATTTAACGATAACGAAGCTGAAGTCCAAGAAGTCGAGCTAACAGAAGAGCAAAAACAAGAATTGGCAGTCTTACATAAAGAAGCTTTTGAAAAGAAGAAAGAAATTATTGAGAAGTATGTAGAGTTTGGCGTATTTAGTGAAGAGAAAGGAAATAAAATTATCAAAAAATTTGAAAGTCATTATGAAAAGCTTGAAGACGATGGTTATATTCCGAAATGGGATCATAAGAGGAAGCATCATTAAAGCAGGCTTATTGCTAGGTTAGTTCAATTAATTAAGATAAGTTGTAGTTTTTAAGAAGGTGTATAGTGATAGTGAATGAAAAGAGGATGACCATCGTTGTCATCCTCTTTTCATATTTAAAATTTAACCGTTTGTAATTGCTTTAATAAAGAAGGTGTAATATCTTCGGCTTCTTCTTTATCGAGGAGGTGAAGTGTGAATTTGACGAGTTGGCCATTCATTTTTTTAACAACTATGCTCTGTTGTACTTTTGGGTTAGAGCTTGTGAAATAAAATTCGGGTCCTTTATAAAATGGGTGAACATTTTTTAAGTCTTTAACTTCTTTAACATTCCCTGTCGTTTTCAAGTATTCTTGGGCATTCTTCTTGAGGTCAGCCATGGTGACTTTGGCATCAATGAGTTCTACTCTTACAAAAAATCCTGGATCTCGTTTAGAGAAAAGTTGATATTTACCAGGTTCTTCTTTTACAAACTGATATCCGTTTTGAACCGTTAGTTTAACTTCTTTGTTCATCGTAGGTATAGAGTTGTCTGCGACAGGTTTTCCTTTAATCACTAGTTTTTGCCCTGGGAAAATGGTATTCGTTGTCAAGTCGTTTAAATTCTTTAAGTTCTCTACTTTCATCTGATGTTTCTTAGCAATACTGTATAAAGTGTCACCTCTTTTCACGACATAAGATAAAGTGGCTGCGTCCTGCACTTGAAGTTTTTGCCCAGGAAAAATGATGTTGCTTTTTAAGTTGTTCGCTTGTTTTAATTCATTAACGGTCATCTTATTTTCTTGAGCAATTCGAAATAGTGTATCTCCTCTTTTTACTTCATAAATTGCTGCATCTGCACTATGAGCAAATCCCATCATAGCTGTTACTCCAAGTGATAAAGCCATCATTTTTATCGCATTTCTTTTCATATTAAACAATTGAATGCACCTCGATTGATTATATTTTTATTAACGCACATTTTTACGTGATCCATTTTAAACTGGATAAAAGAAACTAGTTAAGTTGAAGCACTTCCAATCAGCAGGGGCCCTCCACTGAGTGAAGTGAACTTCTTGTGAATGTGTTTCCAAACGATTAGACGGAGGATTCCGAAAGAAAGTTACAAAATAAACAAGCCCAAAATTAAAATTATTAGAAACTGACAAAAACGCTGATGACAAGGTACACGCCTACACGTCATTCCTACAAACGCAATAGTATATATGGACTTTGCAAATGTAGGGAGGCGAAATAGTGCGTCAGTATGTTGTTTTAGCAGCCGTTTTTATTTTAGCTTTTGCTTCCTTTTTCTTTTTTGTAATAAATGACGGTTACGAACGAACTCTTATTTGTGAAAACGGACATATCGAAGACCAAGATGATCGTAATGGAAGTAACGGGGAAAGCAATGGAGAGGGAGAAAACGGTGAAACTGGAAATGGTGAGAGTGGAGAGAGCAACGGAGAAGAGACAAATGGAGAGAACGGCGAAGGAAGCGGTGAAAACGGAACGATTAATGGGAACGGTGAAGATACAGGTGAAATCGTCTGGGGTGTAGATTCAGCAAGTTTAACGACTGAAGAATTATACACGTGCGTGACGTCGAACTTTGGGGAGCCAGAAATTTGGGGAAGGTATTTAGAAGATAAGGACGGCGTTTCTTTTGGCTTAACGGAAGATGAAGTAAGTTTTCTTCATCAACAAGGTGTGTCTATTCTAGTAATCTATAATCACTTTACAGATGGTACGACATACGACAAAGGAGTAGCGGAGGCCGAAGTTGCGATTGAGTATGCAGAACGTATTGGCGTTCCAGAAGGAGTAGCGATCTTTGCAAACGTCGAACCAGAATATCCAATCGACTCGGCTTTTATACAGGGGTGGTACGACACACTACAACCATCCGTCTACAATGCTGCGATTTACGGATTATTTGATGCAGAAAGTGATGTGTGGGCAGCGTTTGAAGGTGCCATTAACGAAAACGCTGATATCGCGGATAATATGATTGTCTGGGCAAACCAACCTCAAATTGGGATTACAACAGAAGAAAATGCACCGGAAGAGTACGAACCAGGCCCGCCAAACGAATGGTTGAATTGGGCATGGCAATATGGAATAGATGCTGAGACCTGTAATATTGATACGAATTTGTTTCAGTCTGCTATCTTTGAGTATCTTTGGCAGCAGGAATAAGCGATAAAAATAATACTAGGAAGGAGCGAAGTTACGATATAGCTTCGTTCCTTATTTAGTATAAAATAACTTTATTATATTTCCCTCATAAACAATCTATTTATACTAGTGCCTTGTATTAAGTTGAGGTTAAATTAGTACTATATAAATATGATCTAGAATATTTATTAAATGGAATTGGTGTTGTATTGGCATATTTTCAAGTAGGTTACTATTAAACCCATAAATTAATATTGTAACTTAATTAATAGTTTATTATACTTTATTATTGATTTCATTAGAATAATAGAAGTGAATACTTTTTGGGGGGAGAAACCGAAAATTGAAATATATTCCAAACCTTGTACAGGAACTTCAAGGGATGACTAGCCAACATTTAAAATTATCAATTGCAATAACAGATAACCAAGGCGAATTAATGGTATCCCCAACCCATATTGGAAACATGTCAGTAGAAATCTTAAATGATCAAGATGTAAGCTTTGGTGAAATAATTAAGAGGTTTGATAAAAATGAACAAACGATCGTTTTTGATGCTTTTAATGAAAAGTATCTAGGTATGAAGTTTTTTCTCGTTCCAATAACTAATAATAGGGTAACCTCTCATTTCATTTGGTCCGGGCCATTTGTGGAAAGTGAAAGCACAAAAGATTTGATAGAGAATAGAAATAGAAAATTGGGGTTGTCCGTAAAAAAAATTCAGGGTTTTATTAACAATCTTAGTATCATTGATTCTAAAAGTGTGAATGAATACATTGATCAGCTACAAAAATTAGCTATTTTTGTAGGAGATTTTTTTTACACGAAATTTAATAAAGAAATTGAAGGAAAGTTACATCAATTAAATAATGAGATCGATCAGCTGTCTGAAGACGAAGGTAGTGTAATCCCGGTACTACTTACTAAAATTTTTCAAACATATAATAGTAATCCAAATCAAGTGAAAAAAACAGAGATCGTGTTTATTGGATATGCAGATAAAAAACAGAATTCTATCTATGAAATTGAACATATAGTTGGAGCGGGTGCAACATATTTAATAGGTAATCAATTTTTTGTTGGTGAAGGATTTTTAGGACAATCCATAGTATTAAGGGAAAGTATGCAGTGGCATAATATTAAAAATGATCCAAGACTATCTTTCTTTGGTGACCGAGGGTTGGATATTGATCATTTATTTAGCTTTCCAATTATGTATAAGGAAGAAGTCTATGGAGTGATTTTTGGTTCTTGTAAAGAATTGTTCCCATGGAGTGACCATTATATTCATCATGCTAGTCTAATTGCAAATAAAATAGGTAAAAGATTATATATTAAAGAATTAAAAAGGGAAAAAAACAATACAAAACTAAAACTCGATATTCATAAACAAGTTTTACAAATTTTAATGCATAAAAGGTCCAAAAAAGCAACATTATATATAATTATAGATATGTTACGAGATTATACTCGATCAATAGATTTAAGTTTAATTTATACGAATAATCACGAGACTAAAATTATTTCGCGAGGCATTTTTTCTAATCAAGACCACCTTCTGGAACTTTTCACCAAGTATATAAAAACTGACCTTTCATCAGTTCGTCTAAACTTATATAACCTTGTTAGTGCAGGGAAAAACAAAATTATAGAGATACCCATTGTGAAGAAAGGAAACGTATATGCTTTATTAGTAGCTCATGTAGAGAGCGAGAAGCGCGACAAGTTGGAATTACTTCACTTTTGTAGTGATATCATAAGTGAAATCTTCTCTCATTCAGAGTTCTTTAATGAAGAAGTTCAGTCCTCTACCAATACAGGAGATTATTCCTATACCGAGACTGCTTCTAGTACTGCATTACTAGATCCTAAATTATCAGTTCAACAACAAGGGGTTTTAAAAGAAGAAAATCTTACCAAAGTTTCTAACATTAAAACGGTAATAGAGGATTTATCCCTAACAAAAAGAGAGAAAGAAGTATTATATTTAGTATTAGAAGGACTCAATAACCAAGAAGTAGCGGAAACTTTAGTCATCAGTATTCATACAGTAAAAAATCACTTAACAAACATCTTTCAAAAATTAAACGTTCAGGATCGCTCACAAGCTTTTGCTTTAATATACCGTCTCAAATACAAACAATAGTAATAGGTTAAAAATATAATATAAAAAGGCCTCTTTTCTAAAAGATTGTTGCTGTTAGCTATTGGACCGTTAACCAAGCGAAAGCTTGGTTCTCACGCTTTAGCGTGAGGCTTTTTAACATAAATCAGCCAGATGGACAAATGAATTTGTCCATCTGGCTGATTTATGTTAATAAAACGGTCCAATAGCAACAAAGTTTACGAAAACAGCCTATAAAAAATAGAATATGAAAAGCTAGCTCTTAAGTACTAGTTTTTCAGTTACTACTAATGATGTTTTATTAGAGTGATTGAGAAATGAAACTTAATAAAGAGCTAGCTTTTTTATGGGTTAAAGCTATATAAACCCCAATCTACTGTGATATCTATCACTTAAAGTATAGTAGGTTTTAATATAAAAATAGGAAAGATGGTTAGTAGCTTTGATGTTAAATAAAAGAGAAAATAAAAATATACAAAGGACTAATTTACTAGAATGAATTACTTATAAAAATTGGGTGGAATAGAAAGAGGTGGGATTATGAGTGTAACAGCCACTAGGAACCAATATGTAGTTTTCACGATTAACCAACAGTTATTTTCACTTCCGATAAACGAAGTTGTTGAAATTCTTAGACCGCAGACGGTCACGCAAATACCCGGGATTAAACCGCATATTCAAGGTGTGATCAATTTAAGAGGAAAGATTATTCCAGTAGTTAAAATGCTCGGGCAATTGAATTCTGGTGCAAAGGCAAATAAAAAAAATAGAATCGTCATTGTTCAAGGTGATAGTGAAAACATAGGAGTCAAGGTTGATGAAGTAAAAATGGTTACCTATGTTGAACTAGAGAATATCGAACCACCGCCAGGGATGCAGGTCGATGAAGATTTTTTTCACGGTTTTGTTAAATTAGATGGTCAGGTGATCGGAATTTTAAATTTAGAAAAAGTATTATATCCAACCGAGTAGGAGGTGAGAATGTGGAAGGAATAAACATCTCGGAATATATCGGGGTTTTCCTCGATGAAGTTGATGAGCAATTGTTAATTTTGGATCAGCAAATTATCGACCTAGAAAATGATCCAATGAATAGAGAAATTATCAATAATATTTTTAGAGCTGCACATACGTTAAAAGGCTCTTCTGCAGCGATGGGTTTTGATGTGATGAAAGAATTGACTCATCATCTTGAAGGAGTCTTCGATTTAATCCGCAGACAACAGCTGAAAACGTCTAAAGAAATTTTTGATGTCATGTTTCAATCTATTGATGTCATCAAGCAAATAAAAAGCTCAATTATTGAAGGTCGAGGTGAGGATGTAGATATATCATCTTTACTAAAAAAAATAGAAGCAACGAAAGCACAAAAAGTCAGTATTGAAAATCAAGTCAGCATTGAATATGTACTTGATGAGATGAAAGGTGAATTGGCAGCTGAAGAACCTTTAGTCATTGAGTTCGATGAATATCAAAAACACGTATTATATTCAGCACTTAATGATAATTATCTGATTTTTAATATTCACATTCAGCTTCAGAAGAAATCGTTAATGAAATCTGTACGAACCATTTTGCTACATAATAACCTGAAAGAAGTTGGCGAAATTGCGGTTACCTCTCCGCTACGTGAAGAGATTGAAGCGGAAACATTCAATGGAAATGTTATCTTCACCCTTATAACGTTGGAAGAAGAAGGGGCCATCTATAAAGTAATCGATCAGGTTTCTGAAATTGAAAGTGTTAAGGTCATCCCAGTAACGATTGATCAATTAGTAGTAGTGGAGAAAAAAATGATTGACGGAGATGAACTAGTAGAAATCAAAAATACTCTTTCTTCAGAACCGATGGAATTACTTGAAGGGCAGCAAAGTGAAGAAACCGTTAAGACTGATGAAACATTGAAACAAAAATTAAAAATTAACCCAACGGTTCGAGTAGATGTTGATAAATTGGAACACTTGATGAACTTAGTAGGTGAACTCGTTATTGATCAAACGAGATTAGTAGAAGTGAGAAATCGCTTTAGTCGAGTGACAACCGAACATCAGGAAGAAGTAGAGACTTTAACAGAAGTAACGAATCATCTTAATCGTGTCATCGGAGAATTACAAGAAGGAATGATGAAAACGAGGATGTTACCGATTGAACAGCTCTTTAATCGCTTTCCTCGTCTAGTAAGAGACACAGCAAGTATTGTTCAAAAAGAAGTAGACTTTTTGATGGAAGGAAAAGAAACAGAATTAGATCGAACGTTAATCGAGGAAATTAGTGATCCACTCATTCACTTACTTCGTAATTCTATAGATCATGGAATCGAGACACCGGACGAGCGTGAACGTGTTGGGAAACCAAGGAAAGGAAAGGTATTAGTAAAAGCATTTCATCAAGAAAATCATATCGTCATAACGATTACAGACGATGGGCGTGGAATAGATGCCAAAAAGATTAAAGAAACTGCGATCAAAAATGGCACACTTACTGAAGATGAAGCAAGTAAGATGACAGAACGAGATCTAATTTTTCTTATTTTTAAATCAGGTTTATCAACAGTAAAACAAGTCTCGGATATATCTGGTCGAGGGGTTGGCATGGATATTGTCCGCTCGCACATTGAGAAACTAAATGGAATTATAGATATTGAAACAGAAGTTGGCGAAGGTACGACCTTTACCATAAAGCTACCTCTAACCCTAGCAATTATTCGTTCTTTACTCATTGAACTAGGAAAGCGAATTTTCGCTATTCCACTTGTAAACGTCCTAGAAATTATTCGTCTTAATCCAGAAGAAGTGCAATCAGTGAAAGATAAGGAAGTTGCAATCGTCCGTGGAAGTGTGTTGCCGCTTGTACGTATGGATCAAAAATTAGACATCAACCAAGAAAAAACTAGTAATAAATTAAACGAAACAAAACGAATTTTTGTGATCGTTGTTGGAATCGCTAATAAACGGATTGGAATCATTGCTGATCGAACGTTAGGTAACCAAGAAATTGTAATAAAATCTTTAGGTCAATACATTGGCAATCCACCACATATAGCTGGGGCTACGATTATGGGGAATGGTAATGTTGCCCTTATTTTAGATATTGCATCGGTAGTTAATGAAGAAGGGGCTCAAGATAATTTAGCAGATCAGAAGCAAAACCGTAGTGAAGAAAATGAGGAAGATCAACTTGTAACGTTTAAACTAGCTAATGAGGAGTATGGAATTAATATCTCATACGTCAAAGATATAATTTCGATACCGAAAATTACAAAAGTGGTCACTTCTGCTCCGAGTGTCCTAGGAATGATTAATTTACGTGGTAAAGTCATTCCTGTGATTGATTTAAGAAATTACTTTAATTTACCAACGAAGTCTTTCAATAAGAAAACAAGGGTGATTGTTGTCAAGATGAAAGAAACGGAAATTGGTTATTTAGTAGATGAAGTCACTCAAGTTCTAAAAGTGAGTAGAAACAGTTTGGAATTATGTGATGAAAAGAATACGTATGTAAATACCGAGATTATAGAAGGTATTTGTCATTTGGGTGAGCGATTAATTACAGTTCTTGATTTTGAACAATTGATTTTTAGTCAAGAAATTCACCAACTTACAAATGAAAAGCTGGATGAAATTGCAGCACAACTAAACTAGCAGTTATTTAGGAGGAATTCATATATGTTTGGGAAAGCTAGATTAATAAATAAATTGAAAGATGCATCTACTGCAACAAGATCGGTAGAAGAAAAAGTAGATAGTTTAACAGAAACGACACGACAAGTTGTTATAGGAGTAAAAGAGCAGTCAGCGACGATCGAGTCAACAACTTCGATGATGAACAATTTAAACCGTTCAGTAGAGGGTGTCGTGAAAAATACGGAAAGTCTTCATTCAACAGTTGCAGATACGTTAACAAATTTAAGCGCGACGACAAGAGATATTAAAGATGCGGTAAACAATAGTCAAAGTACTACCGCATCTGTAGAAGAAATATCTGCTGCAATCGAAGAAATGGGCACGCAAATTAAAGGTGTGGCTAAAAATGCAGATAATATGACTGCTTCAACGAAAGACACTTCAGCGTCTATTCAAGAAGTCGCGGCCTCAATTGAACAAGTCGCTGGTAATTCACAGAGTACTGCAAGTTCGGTTGAACAAATTTCTGCCTCGATTGAACAAATGAGTAAGTCTATTACAGATGTTGCTAGTAATGCCGAAAGTTTAACGAAGTCGGCGAAAGAAACGACAGATGCGATTCAAGAAATGGCGGTCTCAATTGAACAAGTCGCTGGAAATGCGCAAAGTACAACTGGTTCTGTCGAAGAAGTGGCCGCTGCGATTGAAGAAATGGGTAGTTCGGTAAAAACGGTTGCCCAAAATGCGGAAGTATTGACGAAGTCTTCTCATGAAAATGCCTCAGCGATACAAGAGATGGCGGCCTCAATTGAGCAAGTAGCTGGAAATGCTCAAAGTACTACGGGCTCTATAGAAGAAATTTCAGCAGCGATTGAAGAAATGGGGAGTCAAGTAAAAGGTGTGGCTCAAAATGCGGAAAGTTTAACGTCATCTTCTAAAGAAGTTAATTCTGCGATACAAGAAATGGCGGCCTCGATTGAGCAAGTAGCTGGAAATGCAAGTAGTACAGCAGCTTCTGTCGAAGAAGTGTCAGCAGCGATGGAAGAGATGGGGAGTCAAGTAAAAGGGATTGCTGGAAATACTGATAGTTTACATCGTTCATCAGAAGAAGTGTCAGCTGCGATACAAGAAATGGCAGCATCAGTTGAACAGGTAGCTGGTAATGCTGCAAGTACAGCAAGTTCTGTAGAACAAGTTTCAGCTTCAATCGAACAAACGAGTAATTCCGTAAAAGCAGTAGCCCAAAATGCGGAAAGCTTAACCGTATCAGCAGTTGATACGTCAGCATCAATACAAGAAATGGCGGCCTCAATTGAACAAGTAGCGCAAAATGTTCAAAACGTCAATCAACTAAGTGTAAAAGTATTTAGTGACGCTAATGATGGAAAGAATGCGGTCCAACAATCCATTTTTGGGATGAAAGAAATCGGTGAAGTGGTACAGCAAGCTTCTGGCGTCATGCAAAATCTAGGAAAAAGCTCAGATGAAATTGGGAGTATTATTGAAGTTATTGATGATATTGCCGAGCAAACGAATTTATTAGCACTAAATGCAGCGATTGAAGCAGCTCGTGCAGGTGAGCATGGGAAGGGGTTTTCAGTTGTAGCAGATGAAGTTCGTAAGCTTGCCGAAAGAACAGCAACAGCTACAAAGGAGATTGCAGGCTTAATTAAAGGAATTCAAGCTGAAACGACAGATGCGATTAAAGCAATTGAAGTTGGTGAACAAAAAGTAGAGCAAGGTAACAAACTCTCTGATCAAGCGAATTCAGCAATAGAAAAAATTGTTGATGGTATTGAGCATATTACAACGGAAATGAGTCAAATTACAACCGCAACTGGGGAGCAAGCTAAGCAAGCACAATCGATTGTAAATTCGGTGGAAAATGTCACAACACAAGCTCGTTTAGTAACTCAAGCGACCAATGAACAAGCTATTGGTGTAGAAGAAATTGTAAAAGGTGTTATAAATGCGAGAGAGCAAGTTCGCCAAATTACAGCAGCTACAACAGAACAAACAAAGCAAGCTCAAGGGATCGTAAAAGCGGTTGGAAGTATGACAGAGCAAGTTGGTCAAGTAACAGTCTCTATTAGAGAGCAAGTCGCTGGAGTTGATGAGATCAACCGTAGTGTTCGCAGTGCAAGAGAACAAGTGTCCCAAATTACCTCAGCGACGAATGAACAAGCAAGGCAAGGTCGAGATATTGTAACATCTGTTGTAAGTATGGATGGACAAATTGAGATTGTTACCCAGTCTGTAAAAGAACAAGCAGTAGGTGTTGAAGAGATTATAAAAGGAATTGTTAGTGTCAGAGAACAAGTCCGCCAAATAGATACGGCAACAGATGAGCAAACAAAACAAGCAGTTAACATCGTAAAATCTGTGGATGACATGACGCATCAAATTTTAATAGTAACTCAATCCGTCAAAGAGCAAGCGTCTGGTGTCGAGGATATTGTTCAATCAACAGCAAGTGCAAAAGAACAAGTTCGTCAAATTTCAGTAGCTACAACCGAGCAAAGTAAGCAAGCTCGAGAAATTGTGAAATCGGTACAAAATGTAACGGAACAAGCGGAGCTTGTGACGACTGCCACGAAAGAACAGGCTGTTGGAATCAAAGAAATTATCTCCGGAATTGTTAATGCAAGAGAGCAAATCAATCAAATTAGTCTAGCGACTGTAGAACAAGCTAAACAAGCAGACACAATTGTACAATCTATCACTAGCATTACAAAGCAATCTGAACATGTTACTGTTGCGACGAAAGAACAAGCGTTAGGTATAGAAGAAATTATTGCTGGTATTAGTAATTCCCGAGATCAATTACGTCAAATTGCTCAAGGTCTAGTAACGATTAATACGAGTACTGAAGGCGTAGTGACATTAATGTCTAATGTATCCCAACAATCTGAAAATGTAACTGATGCAACAAAAGTTCAGCTGAGTGAATTATCGAATGTAACGAATACAATATTGAATATGAAACAAGTGGTGCAACGTAATGGTGATGTGTTAGATGGTCTGCACGCTGCCACACAGGACATACAGCAAAAAACGAAAAACTTATCATACCAGTTACAAGATTAAACTTTACGAAGAGATTTAACGAAAAGGACAAATAACTTCATTTATACGTACATTCCATGGGGAGTAGATATTCCCATGGAATGAGTTTTACTTTTATTGAGAGAGGTTTGAAAGATGAATCAATTTTCTATAAAGCATTTTAGTCAATTAGTGTACCAAAAATGTGGACTGAACTATTTGAACAACTTAGTGGCGTTAGAAAATAAAATTATGAAACGTATCCATGAGCTACAACTAAATTCTTTATGGGAATATTGTAGATACCTTGAAGAACTACCAGCTGAATGGGATCGAGCAGTTGAAATATTAACTATCAATGAAACCTATTTTTATCGAGAAGAAAATCAATTGGTTGAATTAAAAAATGTTGTTTTACCACTTATTAAGCAAAATGGTGGGAAAGTTAGAATATGGAGTGCGGCCTGTTCAACAGGGGAAGAACCCTATACATTAGCAATGATGATTAAAGAAACAGGTTTGTTTCGACCTGATGAATTCGAAATCGTTGCTACGGATATTAATAAGCGGGTAATAGGAGTAGCTAAAAATGGGTTTTATAATAAAGCGTCGCTGTCATTTCGAAGGATACCTGATGAGTTGTTGAAAAAATATTTTGTAAAAGACCCCACTGGTTATACGGTCACAAATGAAATAAAAGAACAGGTGCAATTTAAATACCTAAATTTATTGGATGAGTCCTCGATGAAGGAAATGCTCCACTTTGATGTAATCTTTTGCCGGAACGTTCTTATTTACTTCGATCAAGAAACAATAAAAAAAGTAACGACTAACTTTTTTCACTCACTAAAAAAAGACGGATATTTGTTTTTAGGTCATTCAGAAAACATTTCTACCTTTAATTTAGGATATAAAACGATCAACACTCCGAGCACCTTTTACTATAAAAAGGAGTAATAATATGAAAAAGTATGGAGTACTCGTTGTAGATGACTCAGCTTTTATGCGAAAAGCGATTGGTCAAGTCATTGAACAACATGAAGAGCTATACG
Source organism: Alkalihalobacterium sp. APHAB7 (assembly GCF_048323755.1). Taxonomy (NCBI): domain Bacteria; kingdom Bacillati; phylum Bacillota; class Bacilli; order Caryophanales; family Bacillaceae; genus Alkalihalobacterium; species Alkalihalobacterium sp. APHAB7. Next base: position 40,911 of record NZ_JBLWFS010000015.1, on the reverse strand, counting down.
TCGTTGGCATAGCTAGAAATGGAAAAGATGCCATTGAAAAAGTAAAAAGATTACAACCAGCCGTTGTCACTTTAGATATAGAAATGCCAGAAATGGACGGACTGGAAGCATTAGAAATTATTATGAATGAATGTCCAGTTCCTGTCGTCATGCTTACGAACGCCTCAGCTGATACAGCTTCTGCGTCTATTACATCAATAGAGCTAGGAGCCGTTGATTTTATTATTAAAGAAAAATTATTTCCTCAAGCCTCTATTGAAACCTTAACCGTTTTTTGGGAAAGTCTTGAGGTTGCCATTTGTTCAAATGTACAGCGAAAAAAACTTCAAACTACTCATGAGGAATTGCCAATTCGATCAGTAAAACGAAAAAACAAACCATTATTATCTGAAAATTTAGACCTTTTAATCATTGGGTGTTCTACAGGGGGACCAGCGGCACTTCAATCCATTCTCCCTTATTTTGAAAACGGATTATCTTTTCCAATCGTTGTTGTTCAGCATATGCCAAAGGGGTTTACAAGACCACTTGCGGAACGCTTTGACTCAATATGTCATCTGATCGTTAAAGAAGCAGAACATGAAGAAGTGCTAGTGCCAGGTACTATTTATATTGCCCCAGCTGGCTTACAAACGACGATTAAAAAGGATGGTCACGAGGCGTTTTTCCACTTAGCTGAAGATGCACCCATTGAAACCTTGTATCATCCGTCTGTTGATGTCACGTTATTATCGGCTTCAAGTATATATAAAGAAAAGCTTTTAACTGTGATTTTAACGGGAATGGGACAAGACGGGTTAATAGGGTGTAAACAAGTAAGAGAAAATCAAGGTAAGATCATTGTAGAATCGGAATCAACTTGTGTCGTATATGGAATGCCGCGAGTCGTATATGAGGCAGGGCTTGCGGATAAACAAGCACCAATTACGAGTATCGTTTCCACTATAAAATCACTAATATAAGGAGCAGGTTATGGGGAATTTTAATCGCATGATTATCAATCGTGTAGAAATTTTAAAATGTGATGGTGAAATCACCTTAAAGAATGGAGACATATTTAAAACGTATATTTATGAGTTAATCAAAGCTGAAACGAATCAATTGTTACTAGATTTAAGCGACGTAGCTTATTTAAATAGTGCAGCTATAGGATATATAGCTGATGCAGTGTTAAAAGCAAGGAGTAAAAACAAGGAGTTAATTGTAGCAGGTCTTCAACCTAATATTCAAGAAATATTTGAAATCACAAAATTGGGTACATTTGTAAAATTATTTAATGATGTCGGTGAAGCTTTGTTAAATTTTAAAGAAGTATAACTCTGTTTTATGAGGGAGGTAAAACTAGGTGAAAATAAAAGTACTAGTCGTAGATGACTCTCTCTTTATGTGTGATTATATAACAACAATGTTATCGACTGACCCGCAAATTGAGGTAGTGGGTCATGCGAGAAGCGGTTTAGAAGCTATAGAAAAAATAGAAGCGCTCACTCCAGATATTATTACTCTTGACCTTGATATGCCCAATATGAACGGATTAGAAACCCTAAAGTATATGAGGAGAAAAAAAACGGTTCCGGCAGCTATTATAGTAAGTGGACTTACGCAGCAAAGTACACATGATGTTCTAGAGGCTTTGCAACTGGGTGCAGATCATTTCTTATTTAAACCTGCAAAAGATTGGGATAGGTTTAAGATGGAGTTAGTTGAACAAGTCAAATTATATGGTAATCAAAAAAAAAGACAACTTTCGCAGGGTAGAAATAGACGGGTGCTCCAATATGAAGTAATGATCAAGGTAATTGCACAGCGTCTCCCGCTCCATGATATTCTTTCCATCATCTCGTGGTTTATTGAAGACCATTGTGATGGTTTATCTTGTTCTATTTATTCATTTCAACAAAGTAATAAATCATTAAAATTAGGTGGAGCCCCAAGTATTACCGACCCGTTGTTTGTACTTGAAGAAATTGCACTCGGAATAGATCGGATTAATGATGAACATTTAGACTTTTTTAATAGTGTACTTCCTGTACACGTTCTTGAACTAATGGGTCCTTTTAGTAAAATCTATCCTGTTGCAAAATTGAATGATTTAAATTATTTTATAATCATTCCTGTTCTTTCTGTTCAGAATGACTTATTAGGAGGGTTAATTTTATTTTCCAAAACGGATACCCTGCAGCAACATTTAGGAAGTTTAAATTCATACAACCAATTAGTCAGAATTGCTATCGAGCATAATAATAATATAAGCAAAGTATATTCGAGTCAGAACCAAATCCAAAAACTAGTTAATTTTGATAGTTTAACAGGATTACCCAATCGGTTCTATTTTCAGCAGAAGATTGAGCAAAGTATGTTAGAAGGTAAACATAAGTTTGGGATATTACACCTTGATATTGATCGCTTTAAGTTAATTAATGATGCATTTGGTCTGCAACAAGGTGATGCTTTGCTGAAGAAAGTAGGGGCTCGTATTCGAGTACTACTTCAAGAAGGAGATTTTATTTGCCGAATGGGTGGAGATGAATTTGTCATTCTCCTCGCTCAAGCAGATGAAAAAAAGTGCAGAAAGGTTGCTCTTGACATTTTAAATGCATTTAAGAAACCATTTTCTTTTACAGGTAATGACTTATATGTAACTTCAAGTATTGGCGGTGCCCTTTATCCTTATCATGGCACGAATTTTAGATCATTAATGAAGAATGCTAGTTTAGCGATGAAAGAAGTGAAAGAAGGAGGAAAAAATAACTTTACATTTTATTCTGCTACCAAAGAGCATTCCCCTAAAGAAATTTTGATATTACAGAATGATTTGCATGTAGCAGTAGAAAAAGGTCAATTTTTAGTGTACTTTCAGCCGAGATACAAGTTAGATACTGGAAAAATCATTGGTGCAGAAGCTTTAATAAGATGGAACCATCCCAAACTTGGGCTATTACCACCTATGAACTTTATTCCACTTGCTGAGGAAACTGGATTAATTATTGATTTAGATCACTGGGTATTAGAACAAGCATGCAAGAAGTTAAGTGAATGGGAACAAAAAGGGTTAGACCTTATTAATATTTCAACTAATATTTCAGTACAACATTTTCAAAGAACGAATTTAGTTGAACAAGTAAGGCATATTATAGAAACGTACAATATTAACGGTAAGAATTTGGAGCTCGAAATAACGGAAAGTATGTTAATGAAAAATGTAGATTATGTAATAGATGAATTAGAGCGGTTAAAAACATTAGATATTAAGATATCTATAGATGACTTTGGGACAGGTTATTCTTCGTTAAGTTATCTCGAACAATTTCCAATAAGCTCTTTAAAAATTGACAAATCCTTTGTTATTAAAATTCAAAATAATACAAATAAAGAAATTGCACACGCCATTATTCAATTAGCCAAAAGTTTAAATCTGCATGTGATTGCTGAAGGTATAGAAACAAAGGAGCATCTAGAATTTTTAATTGCAAGTGGTTGTTCCGAAGGACAAGGTTATTACTTTAGTAAGCCTTTACCAATTGCGGACTTTGAACAGTTACTATTTAAACAACAAAGGGAAGAGGGTAGGGGTTGTGAATATATCGAAGCATAAGGATCAATTCTTCCTCTTTTACCTCGAGGTCAAGAGTGACATCTTAAAAGCAATGGACTTTGTAAAACGCCTTGCTTTAGGGCTGGATTTTAATAGAAAGGAATCATTGCATCTTCAATTAGTAGTAGAAGAATTATGTACAAATGCGTTTGATCACACAGACCGTTATTCTATGAAATTTCTAAAGGTTGAGAAATTAGAAGATCAAAAGGGCATTACGTTAACTTTATACACCGAAGGCGAGCTTTATTCTCTAATCCCACCCAAAGAATCCGAAAATAAAGGTCCAAGAGGAAGAGGACTAAAACTCATTTTATCTTTAGTTGACTTTGCAGAAGTAAAAACCGAAGGGAATTTTATAAAAACACAGTTAGTGAAAAAGAGAAGCCAAGAACATTAATAAGGTATTACCAAAATATCTGCTATCGCCAAAATAAAAGAAAAAATAATACTAGAAAGGTGCGATGTTCAGTTTAAGTGCAACCTCGCTCCTTTCTAGTTAGTCATTAGAATGCATCCTTTTTTATTAGCTTATTCCGCGTACTGAGGTGGACAACCCCAGCATCTTGTTTAGGTTGATCTTCTAGTACTGAAATATATTCTAACGTATTCCCGTCTGGATCTAAGAAGTAATAACAAGCAGACGGCATCCAACCATGTACAACTGGTTCCGTCGTATCAAGTCCAAAAGATGGAATTAAGGAGATCTCCCTTTTTTTGAGAAAATCAGGAACTTGAAGTAATTCTTCAAAGGAAACATGAAAAGCGAAATGGGATTTACGGAAATTTTCTTCAGTCACTTCCCACACCCCAAGCATAAATTCTTTTATAGTCGGACCTCCAACCCAGAAGAAAGCTGCTCTTCTATCATTTAATACACAAGCTAACTCTAGATCTAATTTTTTATAAAAAGCAATCGATCTTTCTAAATTAGTCGATTGAACATGTGTTTCGTATAAGCGTGCATTTTTCATTTATAATTCCTCCTCATATTTTTTCCTATGATTATAGATTACATAAAGTTGAAAACGAGTTAATCAAGAGAAAGATTGAAATATAATTACAACTTTAGGAGGAGAAGCAGATTAAGAGCTTGAATAAAAGTTCATAAAACCGATTTTAATAGCAAGGAAAAATATGTTATTAAAGCGAATTACCTACTATTAATCTATTAGGAGGAACCCTTTATGAACGAAATCAAAGATGAAAAGTCGTCAAGGTATCAAAACCCAATTCGTGGCATGTTTGCAAAGATGAGTGAAGCGGTCCAAACGAAAAAAGTATATGGTGATCCAATTGAATTGGAAGATAAAAAAGTCGTTCCTGTTTCTAAAGTAACCTATTTATTTGGTGGTGGAGGCGGGACTGCCGAAGAAACGAAAGAGGGCTCTAGCCTTGGTGAAGGGGAAGGTGGAGGCGGAACGATGTTGGTTCGGCCTGTAGGGGTATATGAGATTACTAAAAAGAAAACTCGTTTTATTCCAACGGTAGATTTATCTGCTTTGTTCCTATTAGTGGGATCTGTAGTCTTTCTATTTTCTATATTAGGGCGGAAAAATAAAAGGACAAAAGAAAAATAAAGTATTGACAGTAACAAATTGGTCGAAACGCATCGGTTTCTGGTAAGGAAAACCAATGCGTTTTCTTTATGGAGATATTGAATTAACAGCCCCCTATTGTCCTTAATTATTAAAAAGAAGGCAAGAGTCAAATAAATTCTATTATATGGATGTTTCGTGTAGTATTAATGTATACATAAGATAAAAATACATATACATCGATTGCGCTTACAGAAGGTAGTCTGGGGGATTTATTATGGCTGTAATATTTTCATATTTAAAACGGTATCGATTATTTATGGTTATTGCGATTGCTTTAACCTTAGTTGAATTAGCAGTTGAACTAGTGCAGCCGTTATTTATGGCGAAAATTATTAATGATGGTATTTTGCAAGAAGATCTTACGGTTGTTATTTATTGGGGCAGTATTATGATTGGTCTGTCCCTCGTAGCCTTTGCGGCAGGTATAATTAATTCATTTTATGCAGCACATAGTAGCCAAGGGTTTGGTCATGACATTCGAAACGGGTTGTTTGAAAAAATTCAATCATTTTCGTTTACGAACTTAAGTCATTTTCCAACGTCATCGTTAATTACGAGGATGACGAACGACGTGAATGTCCTTCAACTTACTTTGTTTACCGGCTTACGTATTATGTTACGTGCTCCTTTATTAGTCATAGGAGGACTAATCATGGCGCTCGTTGTTAACGTAAAGCTTGCTCTCGTGTTAGCAGTAGCCGTTCCCCTAAGTCTGTTATTTTTAATCTGGATATTTAAAAAAGGACGTCCTTTATTTAATATCGTCCAACAAAAGCTAGACGGTGTGAACCGGGTCATGCGTGAAAATTTACTAGGAATTAAATTAATCCGAGCGCTCCTTAGAAAAGAAACAGAAAATGACCGGTTTTCAAAATCGAATCAAGAATTAATGGGAGCGTCTGTTTCTGCATTACGAATGATGGAAATTACAATGCCCATCATTTTGCTGCTAATGAATATAAGTATTCTAGGCGTGCTTTGGTTCGGCAGTTTTCAAGTAAATTCAGGCGGGGCCAATGTAGGTGAAGTCGTTGCGGTAATCAATTATGCAACACGAATAAGCGGGGCTTTTTCGGTATTTTCGATGATTATTATCTTCTTCTCACGGGCTAGAGCTTCATCAGAGCGGATTGTTGAAGTTCTCAATACAGAAGTCGATTTAGTAGATGTAGATAACTCCAATGAACCGAACGAACCGACTGAGAAATTGGTGGGCAACATAACATTCCGAAAGGTGTCATTTCGTTATCCAGCTACCGACAGAGACATTTTAAAGGGAGTATCGTTTGAAGCACAACGAGGTAGTACCGTAGCTATTCTAGGCTCAACAGGGTCTGGAAAATCATCGATGTTTCATTTGATCCCACGGTTATATGATGTGACAGACGGTGAGATCGAGATCGATCATAAAGATATTCGAACGATAAAGCTAGAACACCTTCGTAAACAGATAGGGTATGTCCCTCAAGAAACGTTATTGTTTACAGGAACGATTAAAGACAATATTGCTTGGGGAAAAGAAGATGCAACAGACGCTGAGATAATAGAGGCAGCTAAGAAAGCTCAGATCCATGAAACGATTGCTAAGTTTACGAATGGTTATAACACAGTACTCGGCCAAAAAGGTGTTAATTTATCAGGAGGACAAAAGCAACGGCTTGCGATTGCCAGAGCACTTGTACGGAGGCCAAAGATCCTTTTACTTGATGATAGTACGAGTGCATTGGATTTAAAAACAGAAGCAAAAATACTAGCAAGTTTACGTGAATTACAATGCACAACACTAATCATCACACAAAAAATAAGTACGGCTGTTGAAGCGGATAAGATCCTAATATTAGATGACGGGAAACTGATTACAGAAGGAACACATCAATATTTAATAACCAATGATTCACTGTATCAAAAAATATATCGATCTCAGTTTGGAGAGGAGGCGATGTACGTTGCTAAAGGAAGTGAGTAAACCTTTCCAACATAAAAAAATAACGATTGATCCCAAGGAAACTAATACCGGAGCAAACCAAAAAAAGAAAGCTAAAAATTGGGCAGGAACGTTGAAACGAATTTGGGGTTACTTGGCCCAAAATAAAAGCCCACTATTGCTAGTATTATTATTAGTTATTGTAAGTTCTGTGTTTGCTCTACTTGGACCATTTATCGTTGGTATGGCCATTGATGAGTTTATCGTGACCCGTAATTTAGACGGTATATTTTATGTGATTATAGGTTTGATGATTATCTATGTCATCCATTCGACAGCTGTTTGGGGACAGAATTTTGTAATGATCCGAGTTGCTCAAAAGACCGTCTTTCAAATGCGTTCAGATTTGTTTAAGAGGCTTCACCAGTTACCGATTGCGTTTTTTCAGAAGAGGCAGCATGGGGAGTTAATGAGTCGGGTAACAAATGATATCGAAAATGTCAGTTCAACGTTAAACAGTTCAGTTATTCAAGTCATTTCGAGTGTTCTGACGCTCGTCGGTATTTTAATCGTGATGTTATGGCTTAGTCCACTGTTAACTCTAGTCACTCTTACCATTATTCCTTTAATGGTACTAGGAATGAAGTGGATTACGAAAAGAACAGGAAAGCTGTTTAAAGAGCAGCAACGTAACCTTGGTGAAGTAAATGGTTTTATTGAAGAAACGTTATCTGGTCAGTCCATTATTAAAACGTTCTCGCAGGAACCAAAAGTGTTAGCTGAGTTTCAGGAGAAAAATAAACGTCTTCGTGAAGCGGGATTCTGGGCCCAAACCATTTCTGGATTTATCCCGAAGCTCATGAACGTCCTAAACAACTTAAGTTTCGCGGTTATTGCACTTGTTGGCGGGATTTTCGTTTTGAATGGGATGGTATCTATCGGTGTAATTGTCATTTTTGCCGAGTATGCGAGGCAGTTTACTCGTCCGCTAAATGATCTAGCGAACCAGTTCAATACGATCCTCTCAGCAATTGCAGGTGCTGAGCGCGTGTTTGAAGTCATCGATGAAAAAGAAGAAAGTGCAGATGAAGCGAACGCTATAGCTCTTAAGGAAGTGAAAGGGGAAGTTGAGTTTAAGCAAGTATCGTTCTCTTATGAAAGTGATGAAAATACTTTAAGAAATGTTAGTTTTACTGTAACCCCAGGTCAAACGGTTGCTTTAGTTGGTCCAACTGGTGCAGGGAAAACAACGATCATCAACCTCCTAACTCGCTTTTATGATGCCGATGGTGGTCAGATCTTAATTGATGGATACGAAATGAAAAAGATACAACGAGAAAGTCTCCGCAGGCACATGGGATTTGTTTTTCAAGACTCTTTTTTGTTTGAGGGCACTATCAGGGAAAACATTCGATATGGCAGGTTAACTGCAAGTGACAGGGAAGTGGAGGAAGCGGCAAAACTTGCGAATGCACACTCTTTTATTATGAAGCTGCCGGATCAATATGATACCGTTTTAAAACAAGATGGCAGTGGTATTAGTCAAGGTCAAAAGCAATTATTATCGATTGCGAGGGCGATCGTTGCTGATCCAAAAATATTAGTCCTAGATGAAGCTACTAGTAACATTGATACGATCACAGAAGTGAAAATTCAAGAGGCCCTGCAACGTTTAATGAAAGGGCGTACGAGCTTTGTCATTGCTCATCGTTTAAATACGATACAAAAAGCGAATCAAATTATTGTTTTACAAGAAGGTGAAATTATAGAGAAGGGTAATCACAAGTCTTTAATCCAAGAAAGAGGCTTCTACTATGAATTAAACAGTAGTCAAATTAGCAAAATTTGAGAACTTCCTTCATAATAGAAGTAACAGTTCGTAGTTATTATAATGGAACAAAATGGGAGGAACCGAATATGGCAAAGCACATTCAAGACACAACAACGTTACATAATGGAGTAAAAATGCCTTGGTTAGGCCTAGGTGTTTGGAAAGTAGAAGACGGTTCACAAGTGACTGAATCTGTAAAAGCAGCCGTTCAAGCAGGCTATCGAAGTATTGATACGGCAGCTATTTATAAAAATGAAGAAGGCGTTGGTAAAGGAATAAAAGAATGTGGAGTACCACGCGAAGAATTATTTATTACAACAAAAGTCTGGAACGCTAATCAAGGATATGAAACGACATTACAAGCCTTTGAAGAAAGTATGGAAAAGTTAGGTCTAGATTATTTAGATTTATATTTAGTACACTGGCCAGTGGCTGGAAAGTATAAAGACACTTGGCGTGCATTGGAGAAATTATATGCAGATAAAAAAGTACGTGCGATTGGTGTAAGTAATTTTCACGTTCATCACTTAGAGGATTTACTAGAAACGGCAAACATTGTGCCGATGGTCAACCAAGTTGAATTCCATCCGCAACTGGCACAACATGATTTACGTACATTTTGTAAGGAACACCAAATTCAATTAGAAGCTTGGTCTCCATTAGCACAAGGTAAATTACTAGACCATCCTACGTTAGTTGAAATTGGACAAAAGCATGGGAAATCACCAGCACAGGTGATTTTACGTTGGGATTTACAGTGTGGTGTAGTGACCATTCCGAAGTCAGTCAATGCAGATCGAATTGCCACAAACGGAGATATCTTTGATTTCGAATTAACAAGTGAAGATATGGAGCAAATTAATGCATTAAATAAAGATGAGCGAGTCGGTCCAGATCCGGATAATTTTGATTTTTAATCCTCCTTTTAGAACACAGTAGATTTCGACATAACAGAAAGAAGGCCAAAAGCTGTAATTACTCAGCTTTTGGCATTTTCTTTATAGCAACTGTACAACGAGAGATACAAATTAGTTTCTCTTGTTCATCGATAATTTTAATGTCCCAAACCATCGTTGTACGTCCTTTGTGAAGAGGCGTTCCAATCGCTGTTACAATTCCGTCTGTTTTGGAACGTAGATGATTGGCATTAATTTCTAAACCAACAGCGACTTCGTTTTTTTGGTCAACAAGGTTCCATGTCCCCATACTCGCTACCGTTTCCGCTAATACAACTGATGCACCGCCGTGCAGCAAGCCAAACGGTTGGTGTGTTGCAGAGTGAACAGGCATAGTCGCAACGACACGGTCTTCAGAAGTTTCAACTACTTCAATTCCTAAAGCTCCTAATATTGTTTCTTCTAACGGTTTAATCACTATTCAGACTTCCCTTCTTATCAATTTAGATTCTAGTAAAATACTATATTCTCTATCGTTCGATGAATTCCTCTAAAATTCTGAAAATAATGTAGAGCGAAGGTGTTGAGAAATTAATTTGAAACTTTCGTTTTATAGCCATGAGACATAGAAAATAGGCCAACTCTCCTTATGAGTTAGCCTATTCCAATTTCCTTTTGTAATGGACCGTATTTATTTAGCAAAAGGACTCGCCCCATGCTGCACAACCTTTTTCATAACCTCAAGGTTTGGATATTGTAAGCTTTCATATTGGGATATTACTCTTTCAATATCGTAAGGAACTCGTTGAATTGAAATGCTAAACTGATCCTGCTTTTCTTCTACAATCGCGTAAGAAGCTAAAGGTTGTCCGTCAAACGGCAAACCTACACTACCTAGGTTTGCAATACATTTTCCATTAAAGTATCGAACATAAGGTAAGTGGATATGAGCATAGATGTATAGGTTTGCATCACTCGACGACATCATTTTATCCATTAAAATCGTTGGGTCTGTATCAGGTAAAACCACTTCGAATAAACTTGTCGGCGTAGCATGAAAAGCATAAATAGCTGTACCGTTTGGTAAGGTGATCTCTAAGTCGGTAGGAAGTTGTTCAAGATAAGAAAGATCCTCTTCATTAAGTTGTGCTTTGCACCAGTCTCTTTCAATGTTCATCATTTCAAGCATTTGATCTGGAACCTCACCTTGTTGTACACCTCGAACCACCCATTCATCAGCATTTCCTTTAATGACTTTTGCTTGTAATGCTTGTACAAGTTGTAACGCTCGTTTTGGTTCTGGACCCCGATAGCATAAATCTCCTAACACAAATATTTCATCAACGTTTTGTGACTGGATATCTTCTAGCACGGCTTCTAGAGCTATAGCATTCCCGTGTATATCGGATAGAAACGCATATTTTTTCACAACATCTCACCCCGTATTTTTTCGTTAACCAAAGTATAGCAATCGCTTCGTTATTTAGCAAAAATGACATTTTTCCTATTTGTATAGTGTAAATTCCTTATAGGTTATGGAAGAATTTTGTTGAAACGTGTATTATTGTATATAATTATTCGTAGTACATAAGGGGGGCATTGTGGACAAGCAGAAACAAGATCATAGGAAACTTACAACTTTTTTGCGAACCGAAGATGGTCCATATAAAAAACTTTTTTATACTTATCCTGAAGCTTTGTTCTTAGTCGATACGAAAGGAAACATTATTGAAATTAATCAGCGTGTTTCTACATTAACAGAATATGACTCAATAGAGATCATAGGAAAAAACTTTAAAGAGTTTATCCTAGATGAAGACGTTTCTAAAGTCATGGAGTTCTTCCAATTCGTCTTACAGGAAAAAGAGAAAGAGATCACATTTAGAATTCAGCAAAAAAGTGTAAATATAAAATATGTCGAAGTAACGGCTACTCCTATTAAGGTTAAAGGAGAAGTTGTAGGTGTGTACGGTGTCGTAAAAGATATAACAGAAACTGTTAAACTTGAACATAAAGTCATTCAAAGTGAAGAACGATTTCAACATTTGATTCAATACTCAAGTGATGTTATTGGAATAATTGATGCCAATGGAGTGGTTTTATATGAAAGCCCAGCATGTGAACAAATGCTAGGCTATGAGGCAAAAGATTTGGTTGGTACATGTGCGTTCACATACATACATCCAGACGATTTAGAACTTGCAAAAAATACCTTTGCCCAAATACTTACTAAACCAGAAACAGCCTCGAAGGTTGAAATAAGGATACAAAGAGCAGATGGGCGTTGGATTGATACGGAATTGATTGCATCTAACTACCTAGATAACCCTTATATCAAAGGGGTTGTTGTGAATTATCGAGATATAACAGAACACAAAAAAAACCAACGAGAAATTGAGTACTTAGCCTATCATGATCAATTAACCGGAATGTATAATCGAGGATACTTTGAAAAGCGTTTGAAAGAACAAGTAGAAATAGCCAATCAAATGAAACAAGAATTTTCGGTTTTTATTATTGATTTGGATGGGTTTAAATTTATTAATGACACACTTGGTCACCATATTGGCGATTGCTTGCTAAATGAAGTTGCCGAAAGAATATTAACGAGCATTCAAGATGTTGAAGTGTTAGCTCGTTTAGGCGGGGATGAATTCGGTTTACTTCAACCTTCTGCGGAAGGTGAACAGGATGTTACTAATTTAGCGAAGAAAGTTATACAAATTTTTAAGGAACCGTTCTATATTAATGATTACGAGTTATATATGACGTGCAGCATTGGAGTAAGTACTTACCCTAATGGGGGAACCAACATTCATAAACTAATGAAAAATGCGGATGCTGCCATGTATCAAGCGAAGGATCAAGGGAAAAACCAGTATGAAGTCTATACACCATCCATGACGAATAATACGTATCGAATTTTCACTTTAAAAAATCATTTGCGAAAAGCAATAGAATACAATGAATTCTTGCTGCACTTCCAACCAAGAATAAATAGCCAAACCGAAGAAATTGTTGGTGTTGAAGCATTGCTCAGATGGTACCATCCGACCTTTGGCAATGTCCCGCCAAACGAATTCATTCCAGTAGCAGAAGAGGGTGGGCAAATTATTGCCATTGGTGAATGGGTTTTAGACCGTGCGTGTGAACAAAACAAGCAGTGGCAAATTCTTGGCTTGCCGCCAATAAAAATGTCAGTTAACTTTTCGGTGTTACAGTTTTTAAAGAAAGACCTGGTAGAAATCGTTCTCGCTACATTGGAGAAACATAATCTTAATCCTGCATGGTTGGAAATTGAAATTACCGAAAGTGCAGTATTAGAAAATAACCCTTATATTCTTGAGACGATTAAGATACTACAGTCGATGGGCATAACCATTGCGTTAGATGATTTTGGAACGGGATATTCTTCACTCAGTTACTTGTCAAAATATAAAATTGATACGTTAAAAATTGATCGTTCGTTTGTGATAGGGATCCCGCAAGAAGCCGAAAGTTATGAGATTACAAAAACGATTATTACATTAGCGCAAGCCCTTAAGATGAATGTTGTAGCTGAAGGGGTAGAAACAGCAGAACAATTAAAAGCCTTGAGTGAAGTGAACTGTAAAGAAATACAAGGATACTATTATAGTAAGCCAATACCGGCCTTACAGATGGAAGAGATGTTAAGATATAAATTCCCTAAGAAGAATAAATAATGCATTGAAAACAGGCATAGTTCTCTATGCCTTTTGTAATCTTTGTATATCATTATTGTGGGCATCTTCGTTTAACTAGAAGGTTGTTCACGTAAAAGTGGCATAGTACAGCACCGAAAAGAACCGCCTGATTTAATAATTTCGGTAATATCGACCTCAATTACCTCGAACCCGCGCTCCCTGAGTTGTTGGTTGACATTTTTATTAACAGGTAAGCTAATAATTTTCTTATTTCCAATTGATAAAACATTCGTTCCTAGTGTAAACTGTTCTTCTTCTGTAACCTCAATTAAATCATACCGTTGGCTAAGAATATCTATTTCTTTTTGCTCAAGCGCCGCCGGGAAATATATTGCTTCTTTAGGTGAAATTACATTAAACACACAATCAAGATGTAAATATTTTTCTGTAAAGGGAACGGTGACAACTTCAAATTGAGGCAGTATACTTTGTAAATGGTCGATCGCGAATTGATTCGTACGATTACTTAACCCAACATAAATGGTCGACTGATCGATAATGACATCTCCACCTTCAATTTCATCACCAATGAGATTGAAATACGAAATCTTCTCGTTTTTTAACCACTCTTTTAAAACATCTTCTTCTCCTTTTCTAACATCATGTGCCATTTCAGCTACAAAGATCGTTTGTCCTAAAGTAAAACCAATATCACGAGTAAATACTTGTTCAGGAAACTTTTCCAATGGTGAAAGTAGAACGACATCAATCCCATGATTTAGTAAAGTCTCAACAAATTGTTTGTGTTGTTCAAGGGAGCGCTCAATGTGAATTCCTTCATCTTTAAAGTGCTTTTGTGTATCATTAATAACTTCACGGATCTTCATATTCTGAGGTTCACATAAAATCACTTTCTTTAATACATCGTATTCACTCATAGCAAACGATTTATATTTCTGTTCAGTTATTACAGACATAATAATCCTCCCAGTTGTATCATTTCAGTATAGTATTTCCACTAATTACGTGGATATGTGAAACCCTTTTAAGTAGTAGTTTTTTCTGAAATTAATTATTTCGATTTCCTTAATAGTATTGTATGATTGTCTAAACAAGTAAATCTAAAATATAGGAGTGCAATAGTATGTCTAGTGAGAATGGATGACGATTTTTGTTAATGTAGTATTACCTGCCATTTTAATATTCCTTTCTGGTTTTGTTGTTCAGCGTTGGAAAAAGATGGACTTGAAATCGATTTCGACGTTAGCAGTATATATATTAACGCCAGCACTAGTTTTTCGAACGTTCTATGATGTTCAGTTAGATCAACAGTATGTGTTTATTACGGTCTTTTCTCTTATTCTTTTATTTGTCCTCATTATTATTAATAAGGTTTATGCGAAATTTCGTAAATATCCGCGTGATGTAGAAAGCGGCTTAATTTTATCGACAGCCTTTATGAATGCAGGTAATTATGGTGCGCCGATCATTTTATTTGCTTACGGTGAAACTGGTTTTGCTTATGCCGTTTCGTTTATGGTTCTACAGTCCGTTATTATGAACTTTTTCGGGGTATACTATGCAGCAAGCGGACAGTTAGGATTTAGAGCCGCAATCAAAACAATAGGTGCCATGCCACTAACGTATGCGATGATTATTGCGATCCTGTTTAACCTGGTTAACATTCCCTTATCAGCTAATTTATATTCAGCTGTTGATCTTGTCGGTCAAGCGACAATTCCAGTTGTCATGTTAATACTCGGCATGCAATTAGCCGAATTAAAAGTCGATAAAGTAATTAATAAAGAAAGACTTATTTATGGAACGACAGTAAGGATGTTTGTATCGCCACTTATTGCTTTTATATTTGTTATGTTGTTTCCTGTAGACCCGCTCTTAGCAAAAGTACTGATTGTATTAACCGCGATGCCAACAGCAGTTACAACAACGATGTACGCATTACAATTTAACACAACACCGAAGCTTGTCTCGAGTATTGCATTAGTTACTACTTTAGTCAGTGTTGTGACAATCTCGATTCTTTTAACGATTTTAGGGTAAACTAGATTTATAGGATAGAAGTGAAAGGAGTAAACAAATGGGAAATGCATTAGCCGGAAAAACCGTAGTTTTAGCTGCCTCACGTAAAACAGAAGAGATGGCAACATTAATTGAAAAACAAGGAGGAACGGCGATCGTTCGTCCTCTACAAGGTACTGTCTTCTTAGCGGAAGAACTAGTGGAGCCAGAACTTAAACAATTGATTGAAGATGGAACTGACTGGATGATTTTTACAACGGGTATTGGTACTGAAACCTTGTTGAAAATTGCACAACAAAATGGGTTAGAAGAACGGTTTTTACATATGGTTCAAGAGGTTAAAGTGGCTGCAAGAGGATATAAGACATTGGCGGCATTAAAGAAAATAGATGTGAAACCTATTGCTAAGGATGATGATGGGACAACGGAAGGATTATCGCGAGCTCTAAAAGACTGTGACCTTAGAGGAAAACGTGTAACGATCCAATTACACGGAGAAACAGCACCACGTTTAACGAAGTTTTTAAAAGAGAAGGGTGCAATTGTTAAACACATTTTACCGTACCGACATATTGCTCCTGAACCAGCAACGGTTGACGCATTATGCGAAGATATTTTTGCAGGAAAAGTAGACGCGGTATGTTTTACAACTGCGATTCAAGTTCGTTCCCTTTTTAATTATGGAAGAGAAAAAGGAATTTATGATCAGTTATTACCTTTCTTCAAGGGAAAAGTCGTTCCGGTAGCAGTGGGTAAAGTGACGGCCGAAGCCTTTAGAGAAGAGGGGATTGACAACTATGTAGCACCTGAGCTAGAAAGAATGGGTGCGATGATTATCGAACTTGCCAGGTATTATGAAAGCTCAAAAGAGGTATAAAAAAAAGGTTGTCATGAAGTGATTAGTATCCTTTATTGACAACCTTTTAGATTTATAATCAATCTGTATTTGTGTTTCTAATCACAGTGGTATAATTAATAAGAAAAACTTATATTACTTAAAGGCAGTTATAGGGAGATAAATGATGTCGATTGATAACTTACGGATATATGTGACTGTTGTAGAACAAAAAAATTTTTCGAAAGCCGCGAAAATCTTAAATCTTTCACAACCGAATGTTAGCTTACACATTCGTAATTTAGAAAATGAATTTGAAGCTACGTTATTACATCGGTCACCCAAACAAGTGAAAGTGACTGAAGAAGGAAAAATATTGTATGTAAAAGCAAAACAAATGCTTTCTTTATATGATGAAGCAAAACAAGAAATGAATGATCGTAAAAACATTGTTCAAGGGTCTATTAAAATTGGTGCTAGCTTTACCATTGGTGAGTATATCCTTCCGAAACTTTTGGCTGAATATGCTCGTGAAAACCGTGGGGTTACCGTTGAAGTGACGGTTGGGAATACCGAAGAAGTAATTGAGCGAATTCGTAAGAATGATTTAGATATTGGATTAGTCGAAGGGGAAGTCGTGAACACGGATATCGTAGTGCACCCATTTATGGAAGATGAAATGATCATGATTGCACCGGCAAATCATCCATTAGCGCAATTACAGGTAGTCAAGCCTGAAATGCTACAGGAAGAAGTTTGGGTTTGGAGAGAAAGTGGTTCAGGTACACGTGCCTACAGTGATCGATTTATGCATGAGTTGAATTTAAACGTCAAACATTCCTTTATTTTTAGCAGTAGTCAGGGGATAAAAGAAGCGGTGTCTGAAGGTTTAGGAATAGCAATGATTTCGAAATGGACAGTAAGGAAGGAACTTTTAGCGGGGACGATAAAAAGACTAAATATCAACAACCAAAAGTTTGTTAGAAACTTTTCTCTTGTCCAATCGAAAAACCCAGGGTATTCAAAAGCTCATCAATTATTTATAGAAAAAATTGAAAGTGCCAATACCTACTTTGATTAATGTATATATTCATGTGCATTTAGTTAAAGAACAAAGAGCTTGTACATGGTAAGGAATGTACAAGCTCTTCGTTTAAAAAGATAATAAATGATAAAAATTCGAAGCTGTCTATCTCCAGCGCTAGCGACTAACGAGACTTCGCTCCTCCTTGCGATAAGTCAACATCGGCTCACTTGCGTTTACTGTGTTTCCTTTATCTCAAACGGCGGTCTCTAGTTCGCACTTCACTAAACGGGCGCTTGCGCTAATCCTGGTTATTTAGTTGGTTCTAAGTATTTTTCAACGAGATTAGCGATTTCAAATGTAGTGTGAGACAATTCGTAGTTTTCAACTGAGTACTCACATTTTTCTTTGTAAGTCATGTCTTCGTTATAGTGATCTATGTGACTTTGAATCACTTCATCTGAGTCCCCTCGACCATATTGACGTCTTTTGACTGTTTCTTCATCTGCGTATACAAACACGCGAATGACTTTATCGCCATACATTTCTTTTAGAATGTCAGCACCTTCTGTATTCAATACAACCCAAATACAGCCTTTTTTCTTAAACTTCTCTTCAATTTCTTTTTCTTTAATTCCATACAAATACCCGTTAATTTCAACTTTCTCTAAAAATTCTCCGTTACGGTGAGCTTCAAGGAAATCTTCTTCACTTAAATAGTGATAATCGACACCTTCAGTTTCATATCTTCTTTTTGTTCTGGTAGTATGTGAAACGACACCGTTCATATGGAAGGTTGCTCCAACTAATTTTGCAACGGTTTTTCTTCCTGAACCGTCTGGACCAGTAAAAACAAAAATGCGTTCACTCTCTTTTAAGTTATACATGTTCTTTCACTCACCTTTCATATGTATGGGACTGCTTCTTTATTTTACCTTTTTTTGAAAAGAAAATCGAAGGTTAACCTGATATTTTTTAATTTTTTTGTGAGTAATAGAAGTTTTGTTGAACATTAATCATTTTTTGATTAGAAGGAAGAAGTAATTAGAGTTTTCTAAGTTGAAAGTTTTCTTTGTTTAGTCGAACGTTATCGAAAATGGTTAATATAAAGTTCGTAATTTTATAGTAGAATAGTTGATTTATCTAGTTACCTAAGTTAATATGTTCGTGTATAGAATAAATAAGGGGGAGTTTACATAATGTATGGTGCACCGTTTGAAGGTAGTAAAAAAAAGATCATGTTGTTAGGTTCGGGAGAGTTAGGAAAAGAAGTGATTATCGAGGCACAACGTTTAGGTGTCGAGACAGTCGCTGTTGATCGTTATGAGAACGCACCAGCCATGCAAGTAGCCCACCGTTCTTATGTCATTGATATGCTGAATGGCGAGGAGCTTCGTAAAATAATAGAAGCGGAAAAACCTGACTATATTGTACCTGAAATTGAGGCTATTGCTACTGAAACATTAGTAGAGTTAGAAAAGGAAGGTTTCAATGTAGTACCTACAGCTAAAGCAACACAATTAACGATGGACCGTGAAGGAATTCGTCGCTTAGCAAGTGAAGAATTAGGACTTCCAACTGCTAAATATGCTTTTGCCAATACGTTAAGTGAATTGAAAGAAGCTGTTGAAGAAATTGGAACACCTTGTGTAATTAAGCCAATTATGAGTTCTTCAGGAAAAGGGCAAAGTGTTTGTCGTTCCATTGATGATGTAGAAAAATCTTGGAATGAAGCTCTTGAAGGCGGTAGAGGAAAGCAAGCGAGAGTGATAGTTGAAGAATTCATTCATTTTGACTCTGAAATTACATTGTTGACGGTGCGTTCAGTATCAGGTACTTCCTATTGTGCACCGATTGGACATGTTCAAAAAGATGGTGATTATATTGAATCGTGGCAGCCCCATCAAATGACGAACGAACAAATCGCTGAATCTCAAGAAGTGGCTAAAAAAATCACGGATGCTTTAGGTGGGTATGGTTTATTTGGAGTCGAACTATTTTTAACTCCGAGTGGCGTTTATTTCAGTGAAGTTTCACCCCGCCCGCATGATACAGGTATGGTCACACTAGCTACCCAACAATTATCAGAATTCGCTCTACATGTTCGTGCGATTTTAGGTTTACCGATCCCAGACATTCGGTTAGTTTCACCAGGTGCAAGTCATACGATTAAAGCTTGGGAAGAGAGTAAATCTTATCAAGTAGATGGTGTTGAAGAGGCTTTAACTGAGCTAGATACGCAAGTTCGTATTTTCGGAAAACCACAAACGTTGGTTGGTCGAAGAATGGCTGTTGTGCTTCATACGTCAGACTCGGTTGATACTTCAAGAGAAAAAGCGAAAGCCGCTGCCGACAAAATAAAGGTTATTTATAAATAATTCCTCGTTAATATAAGAGGGTGACTTTTTGTGGTTATTGCTGCTAGAACACCAAACCGTTTGGTACTAATAAGTGGTGGTGTATAGCAATGAACCAGTTGAGTCACCCTCGAATTTTTAAAGCTTATAAGAACATCAAAGCGAAAACTGTAGACACGGTTAATCCGATAATGACAGGAATAAAGCTCTTGCGAACTAAATCCATAACCGGAATTTTCGCAAAGCCTGCAATCGCAATGATAGGTGACCAAGCGATTAACGTACCGCCACCAACCCAAATGGCACCCATTTGTCCGATAGAGGCTAGTGTCGTCCCATCCACTCCAATACTTTGACTTAATGCATCGGATAGGGAACCGATTAACGGTAAAGCCGAAAATCCTGAACCATCTAAGCCTGATATCATTCCTAATAAGAGGATGCCAAAGCCAGTTATAAATGCATTTTCAGGAATGGCGTGTTGCCCGGCTTGAACTAAATCAAATAAAAAAGCCGGAGCTTGATCAGGGTCCTCTAAGCGAAAAATCTTCGCGGCAAAATCTCCACTACCAATGAAGAAAAAGCCCGCAATTGGAATAACAACGCCCATTACTTTAAACGCAAACATAAAGCCTTTCGTTATATGATCAGCCACAGCCTTTAGAGAAGTCTTCACATTTTTTGCGAAAGCAGCCCCAATAATTAAAATAACGGCAATCCCACCGATGAGAGATGCACCTGCACCACTCTCAATTGAAGGTACTGCATTCGAAAATGTAGCAAGCACAACATAGACAATGATCGCTAAAAAGGTTAGGGGAACGATTAGGGCAAAAAGAAAGCTATATTTGCTATTAACCTTTTGGTTTTGTTCGGGTGGACTAATTGCTTGATCTTGTTCTTCATCCTCTTCATCATTTTGTTCCCATTTAATAAGGTTCTCTTTCGAGGGCTTAACTATGGACTTCCGGATCATAAAATAAGCAATTGAAAGTGCAACCGCTCCAGTAATGAGTGATAGAATAAACGTTTTGTCAGTAATGGCTGCTACATCTAAGCCTGCAGAAGAAGCGGTTAATCCCGGTGCGACTCGAATGACAAAGTCTGAGGATAAGGCCATCCCATGCCCTGCTAATGAAATCGCAATAGCCGCACCGATTGGTGGTAAACCTGCTCGAATGGCCACCGGGATTAGAAGTGCACCGATTAGCGGAACAGCTGGTGCCGGCCAGAAAAATAAAGATAAGGCATAGGTGACAAATACGAGTATCCAAAAGGACAAGTGCCCATTTTTCATCACTTTTTGAAACGGAACAATCATTTGTTCATCAGAACCTATCGCTTTTAATGCATGAAGAAGTGCCGTCATGATCGCAATGATTAGAAATATATTAAAAAGCTCTGCTGCGGCTGTTAAACTCGCATTAAAGATTGATTGAACCCCCATCAAAAATGAACCACTGTAGATCCATCCGACAAAAAAGGTCATTAACAACGCAGGAACGACGACGTTTTGTCTAAAAAGCATCGTCATTATAATAATACATGTACCTATTAGGTACATCCAATGAGCTGCAGTTAACTCCATGATATAAATGACTCCTTTCTGAGAAGGTAAAATCGTCAAACCATTATCATGAAATAATGTATGTCAGCGCATAGGCATTTGTGAGCATTTGTGAGAAATAAGAAAAGATGGGAAAAAGAAGATGAAAAAGAAATAAGAGAAAAAGAAGAGGTAGGAAAAAAAGAGGAGGTACCAGGCACCTTTATCACTTTAACAAGGTAAATGAATAAAGGTGCCTGGTACCATATTTTTATTTTTATGGCGCGTATTTGTTTATTTCAACTTTTACTTTGAGGATCCGGCGTTCTTCCGCTTCGGTAATGGTAATTGTTAAATGCTCATATTCTAATTGCTCACCCACTGTGGGAACTTTTTGAAAGAGTTCAACTAACCAGCCGCCTAATGTGTGGTTGGTACTATTAGGAATTTCGATTTTCGCCAAATGTGCAAAGTCATCTAGATCAAAATCACCGTAAAATTCATAAAGGTTTTCTTCTAATTGATCCACACCGCGGACCTTATCATCATGCTCATCCCAAATCTCCCCAACTAATTCTTCTAATATATCTTCCAATGTAATAATTCCAGATGTCCCACCGAACTCATCGATGACGACAGCCATATGAACGCGGTTTTTTTGTAAGATCGGGAGAAGTGTTGAGACGGTTAAGGTTTCAATAACAAACATCGGTTTACGCACAATTTCTCTAATGTTCACTTCTTTATGCTTAATTAAGTGCGATAAAAAATCACGCTCAGATAAAATACCTATAATATTATCGATATTTCCATCATAAACAGGGATCCTGGAATACCGTTCCTCAAATAATAAAGCCGTGACTTTCTCGAAGGGCATTTCCACATCGATCGCAAAGACATCTGTCCTTGGCGTTAAAATCTCTACAACCCTAATATCATTAAAATCTAATGAGTTATGAAGTAATTCTTTTTCATGATTTTCAATGACACCTTCTTCTTCACTAATGGTCACCATTTCTTTTAGTTCTTGCTCTGTGATTGAAGGAGTTAACTCTTCCTTTGTAACGAGAGCCGAAATTTTTTCTTTTAATTGAACGAGCACCCACGTCAACGGCTTAAATAATTTCATCAAAAACGTTAAAATACCAGCAATTTTTAAAGCGAATGGTTCCGCATTTTCTTTTGCAAATGACTTCGGTAAAACTTCACCAAAAATGAGTACAAGAATCGTCATGACAATCGTACTTACGAGAAGTCCAGTATTTGCTCCAAATAAGTTCGTTGCAATTTGAGCGGAAATTGTGGCAGCTGCAATGTTAACTAGGTTATTTCCAATTAAGATCGTTGATAAAGCATGATCAAAATGCTGAGTAATAAAATAAGCCTTCTGTCCTCCACTTCGATTTTCCTCGGCGTAGCTTTTAATTCTAATCTTATTTGCGCTCGAATATGCTGTTTCCGCTGAGGAAAAGAAGGCAGATAAAAATAAAAGGATACCAAGAAAAAATAATAAACCTACAGGGATATCCGACAACATAATCGCTCCTAAAATAAAAAGATATATTGGTTATTCTGTCCTAAAACATGAAATTGATGAGAGTTGATATAAATTCGAACAGCAAATGTACTATATATGCAGGTTGATGGACGAAAAAATAGAGCAAACCAAATGCGTCTAAGCAACGTTTTGTGTAAAATGAGTATAGTATGACTAACTAATTTACAGGACAATCGAAACGATTGGTGATTTCTTTCAAACTTAATCAATCGGACCTTGATCCATATACATAGAGGTGGAGACATGGAGTGGAAATATAAAACATTTGAAGAACTGACAAACCTAGAAGTGTACAATATATTAAAAGAAAGAACGAATGTATTTGTCGTCGAACAAAATTGTCCTTATGAAGAAGTGGATGGATTCGATCTAGTTTCCCATCATTTATTTAAAGAGTTGAATGGTGAGATTGTTGCTTATTTAAGAATACTTCCTAGACATTCAAAGTATAAAGAATGTTCGATTGGAAGAGTCATTGTTAAAAAAGAATTTAGGGGAACGGGGCTAGCTAAAGAAATGCTTGAACGTGCGATTACTATAATTGAAAATGATTTAAATGACACCGAAATTAAAATTCAAGCCCAACACTATCTGGAGCATTTTTACGGATCATTTGGTTTTAAAACCATTTCGGATGTGTATTTAGAAGATGATATTCCTCATATTGATATGGTCTATAAAAGTAGTGAGAGATAAGCTCATACGAATTAAAAAAACCACGACCCTTATAAGCTAAGTAGTTTGGCTTTCGTGGAGATACATTGTAAAGAACATATGAACTAGCATATCAATGAACATAGTAATTGGTATGCTGTTTATGGTTAGTACTAAAGATATTTAGATGAACGAGGCAGTTGTAACAGCAATAAAGAAGCAGTGTCCCTCATAAAGCTGATGAAGGACAAAACAAGGTAGGACTGCAAGTGGAGTGTCCCTCATAGAGCTGATGAAGGGCAAAACAAGGGTAGAAATGCAAGTGAAGTGTCCCTCATAGGGCTGATGAAGGACAAAACAAGGTAGAAGTGCAAGTGAAGTGTCTTTCATAGAGCTGATGAGGGACAAAACAAGGGTAGAAGTGCAAGTGAAGTGTCCTTCAAAGAGCGAATGAAGGACAAACCAAGGTAGAAATGCAAGTGAAGTTCCCTCATAGGGCGGATGAAGGACAAAACAAGGTAGTAATGCAAGGAGAATGGTCTTCATAGGGGTTAAAAACGGTATGTTTTATAAGTGTAATAATAAATTTTAAAGGTTGGGATAAATTTTAGAAAACCCAACCTTTTTTGTGCGGTGATTATATGGTTAATTTTGCTGTTTTTTGATTTAGTTTTCTCCATGTTAGCGGAACTACTTATTTATAAAGAGTGCTTCTTTTTTAACCTTGAAACAATTTTTTCTTTTGTAAGAACTTAGGTTCAAGTTTAATAAATAACTTGGTCTTTCCGAATGAAAAGATGAATAGGGCTGACCAAATAAATAAAAACGAGCTAAAATGAGCAAGTGTAAAAGGCTCTTGAAATAATAAAATGCCAAGAAATAACATAATCGTTGGACCGATATATTGAAAAAAGCCAATAAGCGATAAAGGTATTCGTCTAGCACCACTTGCAAATAAAAGAAGTGGGATAGCTGTTGCCACACCTGCGCCAATGAGAAGGAGCATGACTTCTATTCCTTCATTAGTAAATGAATTGGCATTTGACCGAGATAAATGAACTACAAATAGTAAGGCGAATGGCGAAATAAGCAATGTTTCAATTGTTAAACCCGTCATCGCACCAACATTGGCAATTTTCTTACATAATCCGTAGAGGGCGAAACTAATCGCTAACGTTAACGCTGCCCATGGGATACTACCAAATTGCACCGCCATATGTAAAACACCAGTGAATGCTAACACAACAGCAATCGTTTGCCAAAATGATAACTTTTCCTTTAAGACGAGCACACCTAGGATGACTGTGACGATCGGGTTAATATAATATCCAAGACTCACTTCGATTACCCGGTCGTTAGTTACGGCCCAAATAAATAAATACCAATTAACACTTATTATGAAAGAAGCTATGGTAATACTCATCATTTGTTTCGGTTGAGTAAGTATTCCTTTTACTTCTTCTATGAAACTTTTAAACTTTCCGAGTACGAGTAGGATGATAAACATAAAAACTAAGCACCATATGATTCGATGGGCAAGAACTTCATGCGGTGGAATGACGTCCAGCAACTTCCAATAAAGAGGTAATATCCCCCAAAGTACATATGCACCGATAGCAAATAAGACACCCATAAGATGTTCTTTTGACTGATCTTGTTCCAAGTTGACTCCTCGATTCCAATTTTAGTAATTTGTAAGAACATTTTATGGCGATTTTGAACAAAAAGCAAGAATTTTTAATTTCTCTAAATCAAAAGCAAGGTTAAGTAACGTAAAAAATGATAGAATAGTAAACGAATCAGTGAGTAGAGAGGATGCTTAATTTGCCTTCAGTACAAGAGAGTTTGCGCCATAAAATTTTTCCTCACAAAAAATCATTAGACTTACCATGGGTCGTCATGCTTCATGGGCTTGGGGGGAATTCGAAAATTTGGTACAAGCAATTGAAATATTTTAAACAAAATTTTAATGTAATTACAATTGATTTACCTGACCACCATCCTAATCCATCCTTTAAAGAGTGGGAGCAACAAAGTTCTTTTAAAACGTGTGCTCAAATGGTAATTCGAGTGTTAGATGAACATAAAATTCGTAAAGCCCATTTTGTAGGGATTTCTTTAGGGTCTGTTGTCATTTATCAGTTGATGAAAACACACAGTCATCGTTTTCATTCTGCTGTTTTAGGTGGTATGGTCGTTCGCTTTAATATGCTGTCAGCAACGTTAATTCGATTGGGGAGTGCACTTAAAAACTTCGTGCCATACATGTGGCTGTACCGATTATTTGCCCAAATTATGATGCCAAAGAAAAATCATAAGACATCAAGGAGTATATTCATCCAAGAGGCAAAAAAGATGGGAAGAGCCTCATTTTTGCGTTGGTTTCAATTAGCGAATCACGTAAAAGAAACGACGCTCGGTGCACATGTAAACATACCGAAATTATATATTTCTGGTAATGAAGATCATCTGTTTGTACGACTAGTAAGGGAACACGTGAAAAGTGATGAACATGGTAAATTGCATGTGATTGCTAATTGTGGCCATGTATGTAACATTGAAAAAAGTGATGAGTTTAACGAAAAAGCTATTTCTTTCATCAAGTCCAGAGACGAGATTACTAGTTTAATAGAAGCTAAATAAACCTTAAAAAACTCATTCCAGCGGGAATGAGTTTTTGCGTTATTGAAAAATGAGTATCCGTGTTGATTAAAATATGAATTTACTTAAACCCAACGCAATAAAAATGAAACCAGGTAAAACAGCAAGGTACCTAAGTACAAAAGAGTTTCGAATCGTATTTCCTTGCACAACCCCAAATACAATCGCTACAAATAAGAAAATGCCCACAAAGAAGGCGAAACTATACGAACGCCCAGCTAACCCAGCTTGTACGCCATAAGCGAGACCGTCTATATTGATAATGATCGCTAGCCGTATTAAAAAAGAGGGTTGATAGAGGGGAGGATTACTTAGTAATTGATAGGCTCCAATTACGACTAACAAAATTCCCGATAACACTTTGATTGCATATGTGGGAATAAACTCTCCGACGACATTACCAAAAAATAAAGCAATGAGCATAACAAGTGCGGTGAAAATTGAAATAATGGTTAAAGTTGATAACTCAATGCGAATTCTTTTTAACCCAAAAATAAACCCAATGATAAATCCGTCTATACTTAGTAGAAACAGTGAAAACAGAAAGGCTAGTGCTTCCATTTAAAAACTCCTCCTACATTAAGATATTGTTGCAGGTAGGAGGTTATTATAGTTTTTTTATGAAATTATCTGTAGAAAGAAAAGAAGACCTTTAGCCTAGCAATCTCCAATGGGATTTGGAAACTTCTAAATGGCTGTTTGAGTCACCTATCTCTGTTATGCATGTTCTTTTTGTTCCGCCTTTTTCACAAACGACATCTGTTGCCATTTACGACCGCGCCAACGCCACAGCATAAACAGCCCACGTAGCCATTCATCCAAAATAAATGCAATCCATATTCCGACTAAACCTAAACCGAGGTAGATTCCTAGAAAATAAGAAACGGTAACAGCAATACCCCACATCGAGAGAATGCCCATATAAACTGGAAAACGAACATCTCCAGCAGCTCGTAAAGAATTAATAACGACTAAGTTGAACGCTCGGCCGGGCTCAAGAATTATAGTTAAAAGGAGTAATAAACTTCCGACTCTAATAATCTCTTCATTCGTTGTAAAAATGGAAAAGATCACATCACTAAGTAAATAGAATATAATCGCCATACCTGTAGACACCGCTACAGCTATTTTTAAGCTGCGGATACAACGTTTATAGGCATCATCCAATTTGTTAGCACCTACTTGATGGCCGATTAAAATTTGTGTACCTTGCCCAATAGCTACAGAAAAAAGCAAGATAAACATCATGATATTTTGTGTATATACTTTCGTCGTTAAAGCTTCTGTTCCAATCGATGCAATAAAATAAACAATCACAACTTGCGAAGTATTGTAAGCAAGGTGTTCCCCTGCTGAAGGAATACCGATCTTCAGTAAGGATTTAATTTCGTACTTTGGAAAGGACCGTAAAAAAGAGAAGGGTAGATTTCCATTGACGCGTTTATAAAGAAGAACGAGTAATACGATGACGCCAAGTGCGCGGCTAACAACGGTGACAACAGCCACCCCAGTTACACCGAGTTCTGGAAACCCGAACGCACCAAAAATAAAGATATAATTCCCGATAATATTTAAGATGTTCATTCCGATCGTGACATACATCGCATCTTTCGTAAACCCGTGACTACGAATAATCGCGCCAGCTGTCATAATTAATGCTTGGATAAATGAAAATCCTCCAACAATTTGTAAATAAGTGACACCATTGTCCATGAGTTCTGGTGGTAGGTTCATCATTCTTAATAAAGATTCGCTAAAGCAAAAGAGAATAATACTTAATATGAGACCAAAGATGACATTTGCGAATAAGGATACAACAGCAAACCGGTGAGCCTTTTCGCCTTCGTTTGCCCCTAAATATTGTGCAACTAAAATACTTGTACCTGTTGCAATAAACCCAAACATGACGATAATGACTGCAAGCAGCTGGTTGGAAACTCCGACAGCGGCTACAGCATCATCTGAATATTGGCTGAGCATTAACGTATCCGCATTACCCATAATCATATGAAGCATGATTTCGATGAAAATTGGCCATGTAATGGCAAAGAGGGTTAATTTTCGTTGTTGTTGCTTATCGGTTTGAGGCACTTTAATCCCCCTTTCCTTCTGTAGTGTCTCGTTGATTTTGCCTTGGATTACGTGACACTTGTTTAGAGTCACCCTTTATATAAATCGTTACAGCATGATGATATGAAAATCGTATGCTCTTAATTCAATTGTAGAGGCTAGCAGAGTTTTTTGTTGATCCCACAGGTTTCTGGCTTGTTTATTTTGGTATTTTGCCGGAATTGCTATTACTTTTCTTTCTGCATTGTTATTAATCATTACAAGAATTTCGCTTCGTTCATCTTTCTTTCGATACATCAATATATTTTCATCGTCCGAGACAGCGAGAAATTGGAAGTTTTGATTTGTTCGGAATAAATGATTGTTTTTACGTAATGAAATTAATTTTTGGGTAAAAGAGAACATATCCGCGTCTTGTTCTTTTTTATCCCATATCATACATTTTCGACAGCCTGGATCTTGTTCTCCTGTCATACCAATTTCATCTCCATAATAAATACAAGGTGTTCCAGCCATAGTGAATTGAACGAGCATCTGAAGTTTTACTTTGTCTTTGTTGTTGTCACTAATCGTAAGAATTCTTGGTGTATCGTGACTTCCGAGTAAGTTAAATTGTACATTATTAACCGTTTCTGGATATAGATTCGTTACTGCAGTCACCGAATTTGCAAACTCAGACGTACTTATATTGTTTTTAGCAAAATACTCAGTAATTGCCGTCGTTAATGGGTAATTCATCACGGCATCAAACTGATCTCCTTGAAGCCAAGGCATGGAGTCATGCCAGATTTCCCCTAAAACGTAGGCATCAGACTTTGCCTGTTTGACAGTTGACCGAAACTCTCGCCAAAACGAATGATCAACCTCATTAGCAACATCTAAGCGCCAACCATCAATATTAAACTCCTCAATCCAATAACGGGCAACATCTAATAGATACTTTTTAACTTCTTCGTTTTCTGTGTTTAACTTCGGCATTGATGGTACGTATGCGAAAGTATCATAGTTAGCCGGCTCCTCGGCTTTTACAGGGAATCCGTGTAGATGAAACCAGTCTTGATAACGAGAATTTTGTCCTTGTCTTAGCACGTCTTGAAAAGGTTCAAAATAAAAACCACTATGATTGAATACAGCATCTAACATAACACGAATCCCTTTTTTATGGCATTTTTGCACAAGCTTTTTAAAAGTTGCTTTGTCTCCAAATTGTGGATCAATCTCCATATAGTCGATCGTGTCATATTTATGGTTAGAGTAGGCCTTAAATATAGGAGTAAAGTATAACCCTGTGATTCCAAGTTCTTCTAAATAATCTAAGTGGTCAATCACGCCTTGAAAGTCTCCACCAAAGAAATTAGTAGGGGTAGGCACAGTGCTTCCCCAAGGGAGTGCACCTTCTGGGTCAATCGTTGGGTTGCCATTTGCAAACCGCTCAGGAAAAATTTGATACCAGACGGTGTTGTTCACCCAAGCAGGAGGGGAGAATACATCGATTTTATTCAAGAAAGGAAAACAGAAATAATACCCGGCATCTTTTGGTTGGTCTTTATAGAAACCTTTTTCCGTGTAAAAGAGAGACTCATCATCATTTTCAAGAAAAAAGCCATAACGTAGACGACGATGTTCAGGAGAGATAGCGACTAACCAATAATCGTGCAAACCATCACTGCCGTTGAATGTCATTTTTCTTTTTTTCGATACCCAACCTTTTTCCTCATCATTATAATCGTAAGGATCACCGTAGATTAGAAAAACTTGATGTACGTCATTTTTGTTTGTTTTTATTCGAATATGTAGTGTTCTTTCATCTATAGCATAAGCAAATTCATTTTTAGGACGGTGGTAAATGGCTGCTTTTAACATAATTGACACACTCCTTATGTAAGACACAAAATTTGTTTGTTGCTCATCAAGAAATTTACTAACAACGACCATGGTTGTCAAGCGCTTGCGCAAGCTTTAGTATGGACATGTATGGAAGGGAAATATTGGTTTTACAAGAGAAATTATAGCTAAAAAAATCTTTTTAGAAACGATACTATGAACAGGAGATCGATTGTTCTATAACCATAGTGCAATCGATTGCTTTATTTGAAGCAACATCTTCTGTTAAGGATCGTATAATGTACGTGTCGAGGTATGGATACTTCTCCAATAAGGGTACTCTTTAGCACTAGTAATTATACTAAACTGGATAAATGAAAAAAAGAAGAGTTATTACATTAAAGCTAGGACCTATAAACAAAATAAGTCATTTAGGTGACAACAAAAATATTTTCTTAAAAAAGTATTGTCAGTGTAGATATTCGATTGTATAATAAATTCAATAAAGTGCAAGCGTTTTCACATGTATTGTGTGCGTAAGCCTTTTTTTAAAAACTTTTTATGCAAGCGGTTGCTCTAAGGCGTTATAATTTATTTTTCTAATTCCGAAATGAACTAGGATAAATTAGTCTCTAATTTGAATAGAAAATAGCATTGTAATAGAAAATAATTGTATCGTATCGATCAACTATACTTGCTGTGAAAATGTGTACAAGCCTTTATGATCTTTAATCAACTTAAAGGAGGTGTATAGTACTTAGTCGTTTTGTAAGTAAGAGGATGTTTAAATATCTTAAATTAATTCTTTAAAAAGGGGAAATCGATTATGTTCAAAAAGACAAAACTTTTAACGGCTTCTGTGTTGTTAACATCGTCAATGATGCTTGCAGCTTGTGGTGGAGCAGCAGATGAAGAAGTACAAGAAGATACGGGGATCGGTGAAGACACTACTGAAGAAACAGTAGAGGATTTTGAAATCGTTCCAGAAGAGGGTGCAGAGTTACTTTTATGGAGTGACGGTGACCAACAACTTGAATGGGCAGAGTTAATGGCAGAAAAGTTTGAAGCTGAATACGGTGTACCAGTTCAAGTAGAAGAAGTAAACCAAGAAGATGCGCCAGAACGTCTAGCAACTGATGGTCCACAAGGAATGGCTGCTGACGTATTCGCATCAACGCATGACCGTATCGGACGTGCAATCTCAGCTGGTCTAGTAATAGAAAACTTCTGGCCTGAAGAATATAGTAAAGATTTCATGGAAGCAGCTATTACAGCTACTTCATTCGAGGGTGAATTATTCGGATATCCATCTGGTATTGAAACATATGCCCTTTACTACAACACAGACTTAGTAGAAAAAACACCTGAAACAATGGAAGAGCTATTTGAAATGGCTGGTGAGTTAACAGAAGGTAAACAGTACGGATTTATGATGGAGCCTGCTAACTTATACTTCTTATATGGTTTCCTTGGTGGACATGGTGGTTATGTATTTGGTGATGACGGTACGAACCCAGAAGACATCGGTTTAAACAATGCTGGTGCTGTTGCTGGTACTGAAGAGATCTTATTGCCATTAAAAGAGTTAAATCAAGGTATGGCTGTAGAAGATATTACTTATGACGTTAGAACTGGTATGTTTGAAGGTGGGGAATTAGCGTTTGACATCAATGGTCCTTGGGCTGTTCGTGGTTATGAGGATGCTGGAATTAACTTTAACGTAGCTCCACTGCCAATTTTAAGCAATGGTGAAAACCCAACAACTTTCTCTGGGACTCGTGGTTTCTATGTTAATGCTTATTCTGAATTCCCAGATGCAGCGTCTTTATTAGCGAAATTTATCACGAACGAAGAGAACCTTTTAGCAGCTTATGAAATTACTGGTGCATTACCGCCGCGCTTTGCTTTAACAGAGCATGAAGATATTCAAAGTAACCCGATTTCTGTAGGTTTCTTAGAGCAAGCTACTCACGCTGTTCCAATGCCAAACATTCCTGAAATGCCACTTGTTTGGGGACCAATGGAAGCTGCGTTCACAGAAATTTGGAATCGTAACGTTGATGTTCAAGAAGCATTAGACCGCGCAGTAAACACAATTGAAACGGCTATTCGCGAGCAACAACAATAATCAAACTATTAATAATGGTGACTGCATTCCATCTTTATTACTAAAGATGAACTAATCATCAAAATAATCAGTGAGTGTGGTATGAAGGAATAATCCCCCTAACCACCTCACTGATTATCCATTTTACCGACAAAAATTTTAAGTTTTTTGAAAGTTTACTTATTCCGTTTAAAGGGGGAATAATCAATGGCAAATCATTCAGAAATGAAAGTGTCACATAAAGACAAAAGTCATAGCAAAATTGCAGCTTTGCTATCTGTTCTCTTTATGGGACTAGGACAAATTTATAATAAGCAATATTGGAAAGGTATTTCTTGGGCGATATTTGAACTTATTGTATTAATCTTCGCGGTAAGACCTATTATTAGCGGGGTACACGGATTAATTACATTAGGGGAACAGCCGCAGGTTAGACAAAGAGGTCGTATTATCGAACAAGGTGATCATTCAATTCTGTTAATGGCTGAAGGGCTAATGATGGTCATTTTATTACTCATTATCTTAGCTATTTACTACCTAAGTGTTCGTGATGCCTACTTTGTAGGAAAATTACGTGAATTAGGTCAACCCGTTAGCGACTTTAAAACATCTATACGTAACGCATGGGATACAGGATATGCTTATATTTTAATCGCACCAACTGCGACTGCTATGCTTTTGTTAACTGTATTCCCGTTAGTTTTCACAGCATTAATTGCTTTTACGAACTTCTCTTCACCAAACTATTTGCCGCCAAGGGCCTTAGTTGATTGGGTAGGGATCGAACAATTTCTTCGCTTATTTACAATGGAGTCTTGGAGAGGGACGTTCCTTGGAGTCTTTTCTTGGACAATTATTTGGGCAGTTTTATCTACGGTTTTAGTTGTATTTGCAGGTCTTTTTGTAGCTGTTGTTTTATCACAAAAGATTGTTAAGTATCGTAAGTTCTGGAGAAACGTTTATATTATTCCTTGGGCTGTACCAGGGTTTGTAAGTATTCTTATTTTTAGAAATATGTATAATGGTCAGTTTGGTGTTATTAATGAAATGCTAAGAACTGTGGGCTTGAACCCCATTCCATGGTTATCAGATCCAATGTGGGCAAAAGTTGCCGTATTACTGACTAACTTATGGCTAGGCTTTCCGTTCTGGATGGCATTATTTACAGCTGTATTAACAACGATTAGTAAAGAACTTTATGAAGCAGCTGAAGTAGATGGAGCAACAATTGTTCAACAATTTCGGAAAATAACATTCCCGATCGTTATGGTAGCTGCGACTCCGCTAATGGTCTTTACATTCGCGTTTAACTTTAACCAGTTAACGTTCATTTATCTAATGACAGAAGGTGGCCCAACAAACGCTAATTACAACTATGCTGGTCACACGGATATCTTATTGTCATGGATTTTCAAAATGACATTAGATAATGGTCAATATGCGATTGCTTCTGCTGTTGCTTTAGTCGTCTTCTTGATCATTGCTGGATTTGCGTATTTCAATTTACGAAATACCAAAGCCTTGAAAGGGGATGTGTAATAAATGCTTAACCCTAAAGTAAAAAAGACAATCAACATGTTTATTGTATATAGTATTTTAGTTTCGCTCGTTATCATTTGTTTGTTCCCTGTGTACTTTATCTTTATCGGTTCAGTAAACCCTGGATCTTCACTTCACACATCGAGGATTTTCCCAAGTCCTGCAGAATGGAACTGGGGACATTACAAAACTTTATTTGCTGAACATGATTATATTACTTGGTATCGAAATACGATGTTTATTGCATTTTCTAATATGATCATTTCAACGACATTCGGAGTTTTATCTGGTTACGCCTTTTCAAAGTTTAGATTTAAAGGTAAAAAGCAAGGTTTAATGGCAATCATTATTCTTCAAATGTTCCCAACGATCATGGGGATGATTGCAATCTATACTTTATTAGGAACGTTTGGCCTTTTAGATACTCATCTTGGTTATATTCTTGTATTAGCTGCGGGTAGTGTAGCGTTTAATACATGGATTGTTAAAGGTTTCTTTGATGGAATTCCAAACAGTTTAATGGAAGCTGCTCGCATTGACGGGGCATCGAATACGGATATCTTCCTTAAAGTTATGCTTCCACTTGCTACACCAATTATTGCTTTCGTAGCATTTAATAGTTTTGTTGGTGCGAGTATGGACTTCATTATGGCTGAGGTTATCTTGCGTTCAAGCAGTAACTGGACATTAGCACAAGGACTCTTTACTTTAGTTTCAGGTCAAGCTAATAATAACTTTACTGTGTTCGCAGCAGGTGCCGTTCTTATTGCACTTCCGCTAATGATCCTGTTCTTTGTGTTCCAACGCTACATTGTAGAAGGTTTAACTGCGGGTGCTGAAAAAGGATAATAAGTAACAAGAAGGTGATTTCAAGTGTTTAAAGGATTTAAACTACTATCTATTATTTTGTTAGTACTTGCTGGAGGTCTATTCCTATACTCGGCGTTACTCATGTGGATTGTAACAACATCATAAGGGAATTCGTATAAAGTTGATAAAAGTGAGGAAAGGAAAAGATTGTCTAAAGTGGTGCTAACAGCTAAAATATAGATGAAATCACTGTAGAGGAGGTGGATACCGATGGCGGTCACTATAAAAGATGTCGCTAAACGGGCAAATGTAGCACCGTCGACGGTATCTCGTGTTATTGCAAATAGTTCACGTATAAGTGAAAAGACGAAAGAACGTGTTAGGGAAGCAATGAAGGAATTAGGTTATCACCCTAATTTAAACGCAAGGAGTCTTGCCAATAAAAGTACGAAAACAATTGGTGTAGTTATGCCTAATTCGGCTAAAATTGCGTTTCAAAATCCATTCTTCCCAGAAGTTATTCGGGGAATTAGTACGAAAGCACATCAAGAAGGGTTCGGACTGTATTTATCAACAGGTCAATCGGAAGATGAAATTTTTGAAGAAGTAAAGCAAATGGTATATGGGGGGCGAGTAGATGGAATTCTACTACTTTACTCTCGAGTAAATGATAAAGTTATGCCATTTCTTATTGAACAAGGCTTTCCGTTTGTCCTGATCGGCAGACCTTATAATATAGACGAAGACCAAGTAACCTTTGTTAACAATGATAACTTTAAGGCAGCGAAAACTGTAACAGAGTATTTGATGTTACTAGGCCATGAAAAGATTGGGTTTATCGGTGGAAATTTAGATTTTGTCGTAACGATTGATCATCTAAAAGGATATAAACAAGCATTAATTAATGCAAATATCCCTGTTCGAGACGATTACATTGTTCATCATGAAGAATTAGAAAAAGGTGGACAAGATGCGGTTATTGAGCTAATGTCTCTTGAACAACGCCCAACTGCACTTATTGTTGTTGATGATATTATGACTTTTGGTGTGTTGAAAATGCTAGCGGATATGAATGTTTCAGTTCCTGGTGATCTATCCGTAGTTAGCTTTAATAATGTAATGATTTCAGAACTTTCGTCACCTACAATGACAACCGTTGATATTCATATTTATGATCTAGGTTATCAAGCAACGAATTGTTTAATCAGTAAGATTAATCACCCTGACAATGGGGAGAAAAAAGTAATCGTACCTCATAGGTTAGTCAAAAGGCAATCTTGTAAATAGAAGCGGGGATGTCCCATCACAAAGTGCAATTTTTATCCAAAAAGAGTTTGAGAAATGAAGACTTTCTACTAGACGCTTATATGGAATTGAGAATTACGCACTATTGGGACACCCTTCTTTTTTATGGGAATTTTATTCATATAGTTTGTTATTAAAACTATTAGTAAGGAAAAAGGGAGTTATAGACATGAATAAAACGTGGTGGAAAGAGGCAGTCGTATATCAGGTGTATTGGCGCAGTTTCTATGATACGAATGGTGATGGCTACGGCGATTTAGAAGGAGTAATCGAAAAGCTTGATTATATTAAAGAGCTCGGTGTCGATGTGATTTGGTTAAATCCTTGTTATGAGTCACCTGATTTTGATAACGGTTACGATATATCAGACTACAATAGCATTATGGATAAGGCTGGAACCATGGAAACGTGGGAACGTCTTTTAAACGAAGTGCATAATCGTGGGATGAAATTAATTATGGACTTAGTCGTTAATCATACGTCGGATCAGCACCCGTGGTTTATTGAGTCTCGTTCTTCTAAAAATAATCCGAAACGTGATTGGTACATTTGGAAGGATCCTAAGGACAGTGAAAAGCCAAACAATTGGCGCTCTTATTTCACTCCATCGGTTTGGGAATATGATGAAAAAACAGGTCAGTATTACATGCACTCGTTTGCAGTGGAGCAACCTGACTTAAACTGGGAAAACGAAGATGTTCGTCAAGAAATCTATAAAATGATGCGCTTTTGGTTAGATAAAGGCATTGATGGATTTCGTTTAGACGTCATTAACTTACTTGCAAAATTAAAAGGCTTTCCGAGTGTAGAAAATCCAAATGATATCAACTATTTAGGGAATAACCCGGGTATTCACGACTATTTACAAGAAATGAACCGAGAAGTATTGCAGCATTACGATATTATGACCGTAGGAGAAATTCCTTTTGTAACACCAGAAGATGGACTTCTTTATGTAGGAGAAGACCGTAAAGAGTTACATACATTATTCCATTTCGAGGTTGCTGATGATATGCCGACATGGGATATGAAACGGTTTAAAGAAATCCAAACACGCTGGTATGAAGGATTAAGAGGAAGAGGGACAAATTCACAGTTCTTGAACAATCACGATCATACTCGTCAAGTCACCCGTTATGGAAACGACCAAGAGTACCGGATCGAATCGGCAAAACTTTTAGCTACGATGATTCATACACTACCTGGTATTCCATACATTTATCAAGGTGAAGAGATTGGAATGACAGGAGTTCGTTTTAATTGCATAGATGATTATAATGATATCGCGATGAAAAATAAGTATAAGGAAGAAGTTGGTAAAGGTCGTGACCCAGAAGAGGTATTTGAAAGTTTACTACTATTAAGCCGTGATAATTCACGTACACCGATCCAGTGGGATGATACAGACCAAGCTGGATTTACAACAGGAACACCATGGATTAAGGTGAATCCAAATTATAAAGAAATTAATGTAAAGCAAGCATTACAAGACCCTAATTCTGTTTTTTATTACTATCAAAAATTGATTTCATTACGAAAAGAAAATCCTGTCATGATATATGGGGCCTACGAGGATCTTTCTTTAGACGAGGAAAATGTTTATGTGTACACACGTACGTATGGAAGCGAAACATGGTTAGTGATTTTAAATCACGCTGATGTTAAAACGGACTTTTCGCTGCCTACAAACCTGGATACGCAATCGGTGGAACTTATCATTGCTAACTATGCTGATGTAATTGGAGAGGTAGATTTCCAAAATATTAGCCTTCGTCCTCATGAAGCGCGTATATATAGATTAATTTAAGGGAATTCTGAGGGAGAAAAAATATAAAAAATATTATAGTGCAAACGATTGCGCTTGAAGTGTAAATATGCTATTTTTATGGTAGAGAGAAGGAGGCGTTTGCTTTGAAAAAGAAATGGTGGAAAGAAGCAGTAGCTTATCAAATATATCCTCGTAGTTTTATGGATTCGAACGGTGATGGAATTGGTGATATCCAAGGTGTGATTTCAAAGTTGGATTATTTAAAGAACTTAGGAATTGATGTTATTTGGATCTGTCCGATTTTTAGCTCGCCAAATGATGATAACGGTTACGATATTAGTAATTATAAAGGAATTATGGATGATTTCGGAACGATGGCTGACTTTGATCAACTTTTAAAAGAGGTACATGACCGCGGCATGAAATTAATTCTAGATCTTGTGATTAATCATACGTCCGATGAGCACCCATGGTTTATTGAGTCACGTTCTTCAAAAGACAACCCATATAGAGATTACTACATTTGGCACCCCGGTAAAGACGGGAAAGAACCGAATAACTGGGAATCCATTTTTAGCGGTTCGGCTTGGCAATTCGATGAAGCGACAAAAGAATACTATATGCACGTATTTTCCCGTAAACAGCCGGACCTTAACTGGGAAAATCCAAAAGTAAGAAACGACTTATATGAAATGGTCAATTGGTGGTTAGATAAAGGAATTGATGGCTTCCGTGTTGATGCCATTTCGCACATTAAGAAGGTACCTGGTTTCCCTGACCTACCGAATCCAAACAATAAGCGCTATGTCCCGTCGTTGAAAGGACATATGAACCGTGAAGGCATTCATGTTTTCCTTGAGGAACTGAAACGTGAAACGTTTGATAAATATGATATCATGACAGTCGGTGAAGCAAACGGTGTTAAAGTGGACCAAGCGGAAGAGTGGGTAGGCGAAGAAAAAGGTTGCTTCAATATGATCTTCCAATTCGAACATCTTGACCTGTGGGGGAAAAGTACAGATGGAGGTTTAGATCTCCCAGCTCTTAAAAAGACGTTAACGAAATGGCAAAAAGGTCTTGATGGATTAGGGTGGAATGCATTATTCCTAGAAAACCATGACCAGCCACGTTCAGTTTCAACTTGGGGGAACAGTGAACAGTACTGGGAAAAGTCTGCAAAATGTCTAGCAACGATGTACTTCTTAATGCAGGGAACACCGTTTATTTATCAAGGACAAGAAATTGGAATGACCAATGTGAAGTTTCCATCCATTGATGATTACAATGATGTAGCGATTAAGAACTTATATAAAAGTGAAATTGAAGATGGAAAAACCCACGAAGAGATAATGGAAGTTATTTGGAAAAACGGTCGAGATAATTCGCGTACTCCAATGCAATGGAATACGGATGCAAACGCTGGATTTACGACAGGAACTCCTTGGTTGAAGTTGAATGAAAACTTTTCGGACATCAACGTAGAACAGGCCATGCAAGATCCAAATTCAATCTACCACTATTACAAAAAGCTAATTGAACTCAGAAAAGACGGGCCAGTGCTTGTCTATGGGACGTATGACCTTATTGCTGAAGATCATGAGCAAGTATATGCCTATACTCGTACATTTACTGATGAAACTGTATTGGTTATCACGAACCTCTTTGCAGAAGAAACAAAATTTAGCTTCCCAGAAAACTTATTAAAGAAATCAGTACAATTGTTATTGAGTAACTATGATGTTGTTTCAGAAGAGACACTTGAAAATGTCGTATTGAAACCTTATGAAGCAAGAGTGTATAAAATAGTCTAAAATACGTAATAGGTGACGTGCGCAAACGTTTGCAGTTACGGAGTATTAAAATGCCAAAAGGACACTGGAGACAGTGTCCTTTTGGACTATATTTGGACAAAAAGCTGACTATATATATCTAAGGAAATTAAGAATTGCTAAAAATAGACAAGCAAAAAGAGTTAGTATGAACAAGGAGAGGTTTATATGGAGGAGAGATGGCTCGTTGGTGTTGATATCGGGGGGACTACAATTAAACTAGCATTTGTGACCGAAGATGGTGAAGTAGTGACAAAGTGGGAAATTCCAACGGATAAATGTGAAAATGGTCATCGTATACCAACTGACATCGCTATATCAATTGATCAAAAGTTACTAGAATTAAACTCACCTAAAGAAAAATTACTTGCACTAGGTGTTGGCGCACCCGGACCTGTTAATTTTACAGATGGTTCAATTGAAGTTGCTGTAAATCTAGGATGGGAACACTTCCCTTTAAAAGCTCTTCTAGAGAAAGAAACAGCCTTACCGGTTGTTGTTGACAATGACGCGAATTTAGCAGCACTTGGAGAGATGTGGAAAGGCGCTGGAGCTGGAGCTAACGATATGATTTTCGTAACATTAGGAACGGGTGTCGGTGGAGGTATTATTTCAAATGGCAAAATTGTTCACGGTTTAAATGGAGCTGGGGGTGAAATTGGTCACATCACATCGAAGATCAAAGACGGTGCAAGTTGTAATTGTGGAAAAAAAGGGTGTCTAGAAACAATCGCATCGGCAACGGGTATCGTTCGTCTCGCACTAGAGGAAGTTAGCACTACTGCAGAACCTACTAGATTACGAGATGTCTTCGAGCAAACACAATCGTTAACTGCAAAAGACATACTCGATTTAGCGAAAGAAGAGGATGGAGCTGCGAAAAAGGTAATCGATGAAGTGGCTCTGTACTTAGGTCTCGCATTAGCTAATTTAGCAAACGGGTTAAACCCTGAAAAAATAGTCATCGGTGGTGGCGTTTCAAAAGCTGGAGATGCGATCTTAGCGCCAATAAAAGAGTATTTTGTGAGTTTTGCATTCCCTAAAGTGTCTGAAGGTATTGAAATTACAATTGCAACGTTAGGGAATGATGCAGGTGTCATCGGTGCAGCTTGGTTAGCGAAGACGAGTGTCACAGCAAATACAGGTGTAACAACAAATACAGTGTAACAGTAAATCCGTTTCTAACAGCGAATTAGTCTAAACTTTTTTTCGTACATGAGGGGCCCTTATTTGTGTCAAAATGAGTCTTTTTAAAAATTTAGGGCACTCAGAAGCTCTTATTTTATGAAAAAGTGGACGATTTCACAGGAATTCTTACAAATAAGGGCCTCTCAGTTCCATAACAGATAAAGTCCATATAATTGTGTAAAAAGAATAAGCCATATCAATTTCTGGTTACAATGTTTTCAACCACGAAAAACCGTAAAGGAGAAATTGATATGACTCAAATTAAGTTTACCCTAAATATGGAA
>NZ_JBLWFS010000014.1:0-104276 GCF_048323755.1 Alkalihalobacterium sp. APHAB7 | reverse complement strand
TAGATAATTGTGTAATTTCTTTCTCTGTAAATAGCTTTTTACTCATGATTCTCCATCTCCAAGTTATGTCTCAATTTGTAGTTCTTACATTATACAAAAAAGTACCCTACAGAGAGAGCACTTTTTTTAAGTGTCTACTCTATAGGGTACATTTTAGATCGTCATCGACATTGATTTATCCGGTCCTAGTAACCATAAAGATACTGTGTTGACAGTGTTTGAAACGGAAGGTGCTCAATTAAAGTTTTGTAAACAGAGGAGCGTTGCTATTTAAAATCGTGGTTCCATAAGCAGGGGATCCTTGGTTTACCAAACCATATCGAGGAAGAAAGTCATACGATTGACTCCGTTGCATCCGCTTTAGGAGCTTGGCATTGGAAGGATCCTGCATTTCAACCTCAATGGATCTATCCCGCAAACGTACCCTTGCATCCCTATGACTTTTGCTGTTAAAAAATAGACTAATTGTGGAAAAGGGCAAGAAAATCTAAATATTTTAAAATAGATACATATAATTACAATTTAATTATTATCGTGATATGATTAAGACTTGAATAATATTCAATTATGAAGTCTTCAAAAGAACATTGATATAGATACAGCACTCACTTGAGTTTTAAAAAATAATAGCTACTAGCGTTAGTAATTAATTATAATTCAACTTTAAAAGGACGGAAATAAAACTATGGTAAAAGATTATTTTGCTGAGGTCAAAAATCGTTGTCTTGAATTTCGCCTTAACCCGAATGAAATTCCTTCATTTGATAAAGTATCAACTGAAGAATTAACAGAAATTCAAGAGAAATATGCCGATACATTATCTGTCATTAAAGTATTTATTCATAAATTTCTAGAAAAAACAAAAGGTATTCCATTATTCGTGTCCGTGACAGATGACCATGGCACGATTATCGAATATATGGGCGATAAAAGCTTACAGAATACCGTTGTTGAAATGGCAGGACTGCAAAAAGGAATTCAGTTTACAGAAAAGAAAGCAGGAGTTAGTTCAGTCCTTGCTGCGATCGACCTTAGAAGGCCAGTTGGAGTGTTAGGAACAGATCACTACCACCATTTTCTTCATAATGCGGCTTGTTATAGTGTTCCGTTATATGTGAAAGAGAGATTAATAGGGACCGTTTCAATTATGACATTTTTGGATTTTGCCCACCCGATGATACTTACGACACTTGAAACCGTTGTTGATTCCATTCAAAGAGAACTAGATTTACGTGAAGAAAATCGCTACCTAGATCAAATGAATCAAATGATGTTAGAGCAATCCACTATTGGCTATATTGTTATTGACGAGAGCGGAAAAATTGTGAAGGTTAATGCAAAAGCTAATTCCCTATTATCGAATGTCCAAAAAGAGTGTCGCTACATTCAAGAAATTGAGCCGTTAAATGACCTCTATCATCAATTTAAAGAAGGTAAAATGATACAAGATTACGAGGTTGTCCTTCAAAATCATAAATATATCATTTGTTTAGTCGATTATTTTACATTTCTAGAAGGCAGTTTAATTCAGCTTCATGATATTACAGAGTACAAAAAAACAGAATCCTACATTCAAAATGCAGAAAAACTTTCGCTTGTTGGCCAATTAGCCGCAGGGGTTGCGCATGAAATCAAAAATCCTTTAACTACATTGAAGGGCTTTATTCAGCTAATGGCACAAAACCTTTACAAAGAAGCCTATACACCTGTCATGCTTAAAGAAATTGAGCGTATTAATGAAATTGCTAATGAATTTTTAGTACTATCAAGACCAACCGTACTCTCAAAAGAACGGTGTGACATTAGAAAATTGTTTGTAGAAATCGATGTTTTATTATCTAGTCTAGCCATCTCAAAAAATATAGAGTATATAGAGCACTTTAAAGAGATTCCTCGAATTTATTGTGACGGGAACCAATTAAAACAAGTGTTTATTAATCTATTTAAAAATAGTGTTGAAGCGGTAGATCACAATGGACAAATTGAATTGACACTCCAACCCTATGACTCACAAAATATTTTAATTCGTATAGAAGATAATGGCCCGGGGTTCCCTGAGCTAATACTTCATAATTTGGGCCAACCCTTTGTAACAACAAAAGAAAACGGAAATGGTCTAGGGATCATGGTGTGTAAACGAATTATTGAAACGCTTCATATGGGGCAGTTAAATATGTACAATAAAGAACACGGCGGAGCAGTTGTCGATATAATCCTTCCAGTGAGTGGGGAATAAGGAGTAAATACTATGAAACTCTACTCTTCTTTACTATTATTGATAGGTATTATTCTGTTAGGGGGCTGTCAATCACCCCAAGTAGAAACAATGGATTTATTAGATGAGAAAATAGGGACAATCGAGATAACCGAAACGATAGAAACGGGTGTAATTAATGAAGATGTCCTCGCAACGTTAGAAGACGAAAAATCGATAATGATTATTGAAAAAGCGATTCGGTCAGCCGTACAAAAAACTTCTAACGTAGACGTCGAGGAAACACTCCCTAATTTCAATCTCATTGTAAACTATAAAGAAGGGTATCCGAGTCACCCTATTCATATCTGGCTAGGGGAAGAGGATGAAGAAAGTACATTCACGTACATCTTTGGTGATATGGAAACCTACATGACTTCACCAGAACAGACGAATAAATTGCGACAAATCCTCTTGTCCATAGAGCAGTAATCAAAAAAAAGAAAAGCCCCTCACTTTGTTATCTTCGCAAAGTTGGGGCTTTCATCGTTTTCTGAATTCTTCTAGAAGATGTAAAACTCAAATACCCACGTTCCTAACCTATAAGAAATTAAGCAAGTTTTAATTTCAATTTTTTGATCGTAGCTTTCTTCCAGCTCCTTACTGTATGCACACTGACACTATATTCTTTTGCGATTTCAGCTGTCGTTTTTCCTTGTACGATCGACTCTTTTAACCAAGTCTGTTGTCGTTCTGAAAGAGTTTCAATGTAACATTCCATCATCTCAAGTTCGAGCCTTGAGGCTTTATGTTCATCAACAATATAATGAAAACCTTCATCTGTCAGTTGATGTCTAGCTGCATATGTTGTTTCATTCGATAATTCGGTCAGTAATCGCCCGCGAACCGTATGCATCGCAAATGTAGCAAAAGTACCTTTTTCAGGAACAAAACGCATGTACGCTTCCCATAAGGCGATCAGTCCAATTTGGTAATAATCATCATAATCTTTATAAATTTGGAGTTCTTTTAATTGTTTTCTTACAATCGGAGCATAACGCTCAACCACTTCATCTACAGTCCAATGGCTTTCTACCACATTCATTCTCCAATAGAAAACGCGCGTTCTCATCTATTCCGCCGGTACCTTTAATTTAAACGACAGCTAGAATACTGTCATACAGTGGAAAT
This sequence comes from Alkalihalobacterium sp. APHAB7, assembly GCF_048323755.1. Lineage (NCBI taxonomy): Bacteria > Bacillati > Bacillota > Bacilli > Caryophanales > Bacillaceae > Alkalihalobacterium > Alkalihalobacterium sp. APHAB7. The sequence goes on along the minus strand of NZ_JBLWFS010000014.1, from coordinate 100,891 downwards.
TTAGGTTTTACCGGTGAAAATTAAAAAAACGCCTAGCTAAAATTGAGAAATGGACAGTCGAAATTAAAGAATGGTAGGTTTTTATGATTGAATGGAGTTAAAAATGAATGAAAGAGATAAAGAAAATGCTAAGGATTGAAGCGATCGTACTAATAAACAACAAGCAATCACCAAAGAGGAAATTGATGACTGAAAATGATAGGAAAGGCCAGCCATGAGATACACTGTAATCTGCTAACTAACTTGCAGACCTTTCAAAAACAATAAACTTCTCATGATCGATTTATTTCCTTTAACATACCTAACACAATCACATAAACGAAATAAAGCCCTAAATAAGCACCGGATGTTAGAAATAAAGGATTTAGAAATAGCGCGTGAATGTTCGTCATAAAAACGGTATTATCTCTAAGAACCGTATAGATCGCAAAAGACGCGATATTCCCAAATGTCAATGCAGCAAGTAACGCGAAAGAATGATATAGAATGCGAACCTTTGCCCATTTATTTTGAAAAATCACCATGGCAATCGGCACAACCATACTTACAACTAATATAAGGACCTTCATAAAACGACCACCTCACATTTCATTCTGTACGAATCAACTTAAAAATAAACCAAACGAAACAAGGTGATGCTCACTGCTTTCAGCAAAAGCTTACCGCAGGAATGACATCTATGTGCATACCCTCTATAGTGAACTCAAACAAAGGGTGGTTCAATGTATGAAGCATCATAAACAGAAACTGGTTACTAGTAAAATATAAAAGTAATCTGGATAAATTCTTATCACTACCACTATGCTGGTGTTTCACTTGTTGTATAGCTACGTATTATCATCATGATAGCAACTGCTATCAATTAGCTATTCATTATGACAAAAAGCGACAGAACAAGGACCATCAATGGGACTGACAAAACATAAAATTGTACGATAAATAATGCACTTATTCTGCAGACCAGACAGGGAGTGGAATGAGTTTTCAAGTGGCTGACCCTTCGTCATCTAACGATTGATCAACTTTATTGTATAATAGAGATATCTTTTAGTTCGATAAATATTGTCCAGTTTTTATTTTATTGTCCGAATTCACCTTTTTATTTGCGAAAATGTGAACATTGCCTTCTTACATAGCAGCTAACTAAAATCATGAGCTCATAATGCAAACCTGAGATCACTAAATTTCGAAAGGAAGGGATAAACATGCCTGGTAACCGGACCATTGCTTTAATAGATATGAATGCGTTTTATGCTAGTTGCCATCAAGCAGAAGACCCTTCTCTTCGAAACCAGCCTGTGATCGTTGGTGGCAGTCCAACGAACAAGTACAAAGGAATGGTCATTGCAGCTAGCTATGAAGCGAAAAATAAAGGGGTCTATACGACGATGTCAGTTTATGAAGCGTTAAAAAAAGTCCCAGATGCGATTATCGTTGCACGAAATCATCCGTTGTACGCATCTTACTCGAGCAAAATTATGGAATTTTTAAGGTTAATCGGACCGACGGAAGTGGCTTCGGTCGATGAAGCGTATGTAGATTTGACAGAACGTGTAAAAAAAGGAACATCACCCTATACGATTGCAACTTATATCCAACGAACATTGTGGAAGAAATTGCATTTAGGCTGCAGCATCGGCATCAGTGATACGAAGTGTACAGCTAAGATGGCTGCAGATGTGAAAAAGCCATTCGGATACGTACATTTAGAGCGCCTGCAATTTTGTAGTTATTTTCATCCGCAAAAGCTAAGTAAACTCCATGGTTGTGGGAAGAAGACAGAAGAGAAGCTTAATAAATACGGGATTCACACCATTGGTGATCTAGCCCAAAGCGATCCTATGCAAATGAAGCTCATCCTAGGATTACGAGGAGAAGTCCTACGTAACAATGCATTAGGAATCGGTTCTGATATCGTCGATGCAGATCGTGAAAAAGGCGATAAAACGATTGGTAAAGAAAAAACATTTTCTCAACCTACGTCTGATGCCGATCAACTGCTCGGCATTGCTCGTCCCATGATCGAACTTCTTTGTCGGCGACTCCAGGAGAAAGAGTTACGTGCTAGTACAATTGCTATCGTTTATAAGATTGAGAGAGGTGGCGCGAGTCATTCGAAAAGCCTAACACTCTCTGACTCGACATCAGAACCGGATAAGGTGTATACGATCGTCGAAGATTTATATGACCGGCATTTGGTCGACATTCCTCTTTGGTTATTTGGCGTCCGTTTAAGTAACTTTGAAGATGCAAATTACGTACAATTAAGGCTTTTTTAATCATTCTACGCTTATACCAGCTGAAATGATTTGTGTGAAGAAACCTCTTTTTATGAACCAACTGCTTTAAAAACGACATTATGTTAAAATAAGAACGTAGCTTAATAGAAATACATGGTAAACCACAAAGTATGACTAGAAACTAAGGAGATTGTATGGAAAGTATGGATATTCAAACGAGAGAACATTTATCACCAATTCTAGAACAAGCGAAACCTGACAACGAGCAGCAACAAAAGCGTGCACAAAAACTTTGGAAGAAGACGGAACTCCCGAGCACATTACTGGACACATTAAACAATTTACCTAAAACGGAGCTTGATCCTATTCGTAAAAACCTCCAAGTGAAAAATGCTAGTTCATTAAAGAAATCTGAATTAGCCACACTTCTTGCTAACGAAATTCCTTCGATGTTTAGTGAAGCTGTATTCCCGTTAGATCAAGAACGTTACGATCTACTCCAACAAATTGTAAACGAGGGTGGATCGATACCAAGCCCGGACCTTTCTTTAGAAAAAATGGAATGGCTGAAGGAACGCAGTCTCGTATTTCCTGGTCTTTACAACAAGCAAAAAGTTTTATTTATGCCAACAGAACTAACGGATCTTTTTAACGAAATTAATGGAACAGAACTTGAGAAAACGATTCGCCGCAACACTGAATGGGTTCGACTTACTCAAGGATTGTTATATTATTATGGTGTGATGAGTGAGGATTTTATTATTGAAAAAATACAGAAACTCACTGGTCAGGCAGTTGATCCTGCCGAGTTTAACCATATCATTTCGTCTGCGAGCGATTACTATGGACAAGTTCAAATTACAGAGCACGGACTCCAAGACTACCGTGTAGTTGATCCGAATAGAGTAATTGAGGAACAAAGTAAAAATTCAGATCTCGACTTTTTTGATTTTACAAAAGGTCAACTACTTAGAGCAGGTAAGCCTGGATTCGTTCAAAAAAGCTCAGCGTTAAACGACTTGGTCAACCTTTTACTAAAACAACCGGAGATAACGGCTTTTACCGGAGAGCAATTAGCAGCACAAATTACTTACATGATCAACACAGACGTACAACTAACACTGATCGCTGAATATGTACAGAGCAAGGGTGACCTTCCTGAAAAGGTGGCACAAACATTACCAGAGTCATTGAAAGAGGTAAAAAACCAAACGCGCTTATGGGATTTAAAAGGACATACGATCAATGAAATTACACCACCAGAAGAGAAAAATATAAATCCTTTCCCTACATATACGTTAGAGTCACTGCAACAGAGATCAAATGACATCCATATTAAAAACTTAAAGAAAATCGGCCGTAACTCACCTTGCCCTTGTGGCAGCGGAAAGAAATATAAGAAGTGCTGTATGAAGTAAACCTTTAGAAGAGAAGCAGGCAGTCGATAAAATAGTTTCATATAACGCAAAATTAGTTAATAAAGAATTAATAAATATACGCATGGGTTTTCAGACGAAAATTCATGCTTTTTTTGCTATCATCGTTTGTGCTTCATAGTTTATTGGTTTTATTTTATGGATCGGCTTTAACATTCACCTCCATCTATCAGATAAAGCAAATATGATGTATCGCTTTTACTTAGATATTTCCTAACATGATAAACACCATTAAACTGGGTATACTACCATTAATATTATCGAATAGGGGGTATATAAATTGAGCGCTGAAACTGCATTATCTATTTATGCATTAGGTGGAATGAATGAGATCGGTAAAAATATGTATGTTGTTCAGTATGGAGACGACCTCATAGTCATTGACTGCGGGAATAAGTTCCCAGATGAAAGTCTATTAGGCATTGACTTAATCATTCCTGATATTTCGTACTTGGAAGAACATAAAGAAAAAGTACGCGCGTTAATTGTTACACATGGACATGAAGATCATATTGGCGGGATTCCATTTTTCTTAAAAAAATTGAATGTTCCTGTCTATGGCACTCGCTTTACACTCGGACTCATAGAATTAAAATTAAAAGAACATAAAATTCTTAGAGAAACTGAACTACATGAAATCAACTCGAATTCTAATCTCAACTTTGGAGAGATGAATGTAGAATTTTTCAGAGTAACTCATAGTATTCCAGATTGCTTAGGGATTCTTTTCCGTACACCTGAAGGAAATGTTGTACATACTGGAGACTTCAAATTTGATTTAACTCCTGCGAGCAATGAGCATTCAGACCTTCATAAAATGGCAGAAATTGGTCAAGAAGGTGTCCTGCTTTTATTATCAGAAAGTACGAATGCTGAGCGTTCTGGGTCAACACCTACTGAGCAATTGGTTGGGGAACATGTCCTAGAAGCGTTTATGAAAGCAGAACGTAAGGTAATCCTGTCGACATTTGCCTCCAATGTAAGTCGACTTCAACAAACAGTCGATGCCGCGATCAAAACAAACCGTAAAATTGCATTGCTTGGACGAAGTATGGTGAATGTCGTAGAAGTAGCGATGGAACGGGGCTATTTGAATATTCCGGACGGGATGCTCATTGATCCAAAGCAAATTAATGAATTACCACCTGAAAAAGTCGCAATGCTTTGTACCGGTAGTCAAGGGGAGCAGATGGCAGCATTATCTCGCTTATCAACGGGTGACTTTCGAGGTGTTGAACTATTGCCTGGCGATACCGTCATCTTAGCTGCAGGACCAATACCGGGAAATGAAAAAGCGGTAACAAAGATCGTAGATAATTTATTTACCCTTGGAGCAAATGTCATCTATGGACCTGGAAGTTCCTCTGGCATGCATGTTTCAGGGCACGGGTATCAAGAAGATTTAAAACTCATGTTAACCTTAATGAAACCAAAATATCTGATCCCAGTTCACGGGGAGTACCGGATGTTACATCACCACCGGTTATTAGCGGAAGCAGTTGGCGTAGAAGAAGGGAATACATTTATTTTAAAAAATGGCGATGTCGTTGATATTAAAGACGGTATCGCTAAGCACACCCGGAAAATTCCCACTGGTAATACGTATGTCGATGGAATTGGCGTCGGGGATGTGGGTGAAATCGTGCTTCGCGATCGCAGACAGCTTTCGGAAGACGGGATGCTTGTCATTGTGTTGACGATGAGTAAATCAGACAAAAAACTGATTTCTGGTCCAGATACAATTTCACGCGGCTTCGTGTTCGTCAAAAATTCAGAAGAACTATTAAAGGATGTAAATGGACTGATTAAGAGAACAATTAATAACATGGATGACTCCGATAAAAAAGAATGGGGCATCATCAAAAAGCATCTCAAAAAAGAAGTGGGGCAATACCTATTCAATCAAACCAAGAAGAAGCCAATGATCTTGCCGATTATTATTGAGGTTTAAAAAAATACGACAAAAACAGAAGGTTGACTAGTTTTTGTTTAATCTCGTATGACTACATCGTGCTAAGCCGCAAATTTAGTAGACAAATGAGGGAAACAGAGATTAACGTCAACCTTTTTTTCATTTAATAATTTAGCTTTGTTATTTTGTGATCACATGGAAAGTTCACAGTATGATTGCATGCACCTGGAACACTAAATACTGCAGTAGCCGTCAGGGCTTTAGGTTACTCAATTCTCCTGATTTTTCCCTCTACCGCTCACTATTCAGTACTTTTAGTTATTCGATACGCTTCATTTTCAATAAAACACTAAAAAGACCGCCCAAAAGGCAGTCTTTTGATTATGTAAATCGCAAACCTATTTACGAGCTAATCATCCATGCGTTACTTTTTCATCGGCTCAGAAAAAGTGACCTTTTACACAAGAAATAGGGTTCTCCTTATGGCTGCTTCTTTCCAGATCTGACCCGTTCGGAGATTATTCTTTGCAAAAGACTTTTTCCTCAACACCCAATCCAAAGCACTGACCACACATCATTAGACCTTCAATAGGAATTCGACCCTGCTATAGCGGATTGCAGGTTACAAGGCACCGCTACCTCCCCGTCTATTGCGATATGTTTCATGTGAATAACTATATCATACATTGAATCCAACACCTTGTATATGCCATATGTTTGGTAGAGAAGGAGGATTATACCAAATAATTTATACTTCTACAAAATCTTGTAACTAATCGATAAACTAATTATCCGATCGAGCTATACAGTCCAAAACACAAAACATTATAATAACAATTGATATGACCGTTCTTCGATGTACAATCCAGTTAATTGACGAAAATTAATATACTTCAAAAGATATTCAAATAAACTAAAATTCAGATTATTCGTTGACAAGTTAACTAAATGCCCATAAAATGAACCTAGACTGAACGCTAATTCAGTCTTCTTACCTAACCACGCGAGCAACACTTTAAAGTAGATATACATAAAATTAGGAATGAAAGGGAGAGGCCACATGAATCTTTATTCGAATCTAACAAACGCTTTAAACCTTAATCCAGACAAAGAAGCTTATATCTTTTTAAATGAGAGTACGACTTATCGTGAGTTGCACCAAAAAGTAAATCAATTTGCGCATAGCTTATCGCAACAAGGAATTCAAAAAGGCGATTCAGTTGCATTACTTTTAGGCAACACGCCTGAATTTGTAATCGCTTACTACGGAACGATTTGTGCAGGGGCTACAGTAGTACCTGTAAACCCAACGTTCACAGCTCGTGAAATCGAATATATTTTAACGAACAGTAAAGCTAAAGGTGTTATAGCAGACGCGAGTTTACATACACCATTAACAGAAGTAAGACAAAACGTTTCCTCGCTAGCATTTGTAGTTTACTCCAAACCAGTTGAAAGTGAACTAGCTTTTGCATCATTTATTGATAATGATGTCCAAAATTTTAACGGACCGGTTGTCGAAGAAGATGATGTAGCTGTTATTTTATATACATCTGGTACAACAGGATCTCCTAAAGGAGTTATGTTGACACATAAAAACTTACAATCGAATGCTGAAGCGGTTCGAGATCTTTTTGAAATGACAGCTGAAGATCGCGTCGTTACCGTATTACCGATTTTCCATGTATTTTGTATGACGGTTTGTTTCAATGCTCCTATTTTATCTGGCTCAACAATGATCTTATTACCAAAATTTAGCCCTCAAGAAGTAGTAGAAACGTTTGTAAAAGAACAAGCAACAGTCTTTGCTGGCGTTCCAACGATGTATAATTTCTTACTGCAAATCCCAACAACTAAAGAACAATTTAGTTCATTACGAATTTGTATTTCAGGTGGTTCTTCTTTACCTGTAGCCGTTTTAAACAAATTCAAAGAGCACACAGATATCCAAATCCAAGAAGGTTACGGTTTAAGTGAAGCAGCACCAGTTACGGCTTTCAATCCTTTAAGAGGGGTATGTAAACCAGGTTCAATCGGCGTAAACATTCCTTATGTTGAAAACAAAGTCGTTGATCCAGAAGGTGTTGAAGTGCCTCGTGGTGAGATAGGCGAACTGATAGTAAAAGGACCAAACGTAATGAAAGGTTACCTCGGTATGCCTGAAGAAACAGCTCGTACGATTAAAGACGGCTGGTTATATACTGGTGACATGGCGACAATGGATGAAGAAGGCTACATTTATATCGTCGACCGTAAAAAAGACATGATCATCGTTGGGGGCTATAATGTATATCCACGTGAAATTGAGGAAGTACTATATGACCATCCAGAAATCGTCGAAGTGGCTGTTATCGGAGTCCCAGATGAAAGTTACGGGGAATCCGTTAAAGCGTTTGTTGTTTCTAAAAATGAAACATTAACAGAAAGCGACTTAAAAAATTACTTAGCTGATAAACTCGTTAAATATAAACGACCGCAATTTATTGAATTTCTTTCAGAATTACCAAAAAACACAACTGGGAAGATCTTACGCAAAAACTTAAGAAACCTTGAGGAATCAACTATGTAATTGAACGAATACAAACAACGAATGGACCTTCCAAAGATCCATTCGTTGTTTTAGTTTATGGAACATATAGAAAAAAATAGTTAGTAGTTGACAAATACGGTGAATATTCTTAATATTAACATAAACCGACCGATTGATCGGTCGCGTGCAAAATACAAAATAATATTTGAGGTGAATGAACCATATGGATAGAGTAATTCAGCTCCTAGATGGCTCTATTAATGAGTTAAGTAAATTAGAGGAAGAATTGAAAAACTTGAATGAGGACGAACTAGGACAAATTGCCGCTTCGTATCCATTTAATGATTATTTCCATGAACTCGTCTCAAAATTAAATCGTTGGAAGAACGAGCTTGAACGTAATTGAATGTTTAAAGGGAAGTAGTAACCTAACACTACCAATCTTCTAAAAATAAAAGGTTACTTATAGGAGGAAGTAAGTTGTGTCGGAAAGTACAAAGAAGAGAATTATTGACTCAGCATTAACTTTATTTAAAGAAAAAGGTTTTCATGAAGTTTCTGTCCGGATGATAGCTAAAGAAGCTGGTGTTTCCAACGGTGGTTTCTATCATCACTTTCAATCCAAAGATGAGCTTTTATATCAAATAAATGATTTTATCCTTACCTATGTTATGGATACCGGAAAAGCTGCAGCTATTGAAAGAGAGAGCCCAATCGAAAAGTTGGAAGCAATGATTCGTGCGTTTATAACCGCTTTTGATGTTTATAATTTTGAAATATCAGTTATGTACCGTGAAACACATTACCTTGCTCCTGAGTATTTCGAGAAAATTAAGCTAAAACGAGACGAGTATCAAGATTATATTTTTACGATATTAGAAGAGGGTATAAAAGCTGGTGAAATTCGTTCAAACACCCCACTTTTACTAAACGGAATGGCGATGTTCGGAATGGTTAACTGGACGTATCAATGGTATGAAAAAAACCGCAGCATTTCCATCGATCAAATCGCCGATGTTTATATCGATTTTATAATGAATGCATTACTTACAAAAAAAGCAAAACAAAACCCAAGATATCAAGAGTATTTTCTTGATGATGAATAAGGTTTCAACGTTTTCACATAGATGAAGAATGTTAAAACAAATGGTATCTTTTAGAAATAGCCTAAAAAATAAAGGGTATGGGGAGAGAACAGAAGATGAATTTTCAATTATCAGATGAACAACAAATGATTAAAAAAATGGTACGTGACTTTGCTGAAAATGAAGTAGGTCCTACAGCACACGAACGTGATGAAGAAGAGCGTTTTGACCGTGAATTATTTAATAAAATGGCCGAACTCGGTTTAACCGGTATTCCTTGGCCTGAAGAATACGGTGGAATCGGTGCTGATTATTTAAGCTATTGTATCGCAGTGGAAGAATTATCTAGAGTAGATGCAGCGATGGGAACTACATTATCTGCACATACTTCATTAGCCGGCTGGCCCTTGTATAAGTTTGGTACAGAAGAGCAAAAACAAAAGTATCTTCGTCCACTGGCAGAAGGAAAAAAGATAGGTGCATATGGTTTAACTGAGCCTAGTTCTGGATCAGATGCAGCTGCAATGAAAACGACAGCTAGACGTGATGGCGACGATTACATTTTAAACGGTTCAAAGATTTTCATTACAAACGGCGGTGAAGCTGATATTTACGTCGTATTTGCCTTAACAGATCCTGAACAAAAACATAGAGGAACGAGTGCATTTATCGTTGAAAGTGATATGCCAGGTTTTTCAGTAGGAAAAAAAGAAAAGAAATTAGGAATTCGTTCGTCACCGACAACTGAAATCATTTTTGAAGATGTCCGTGTACCAAAAGAAAACCTTCTCGGTAAAGAAGGAGAAGGCTTTAAGATTGCGATGATGACATTAGATGGTGGACGTAACGGAATCGCAGCTCAAGCAGTGGGAATTGCTCAAGGTGCACTTGATGCGTCGGTTGCCTATGCAAAAGAACGTAAGCAATTCGGAAAATCAATTGCCTCACAACAAGGAGTTGCTTTTAAATTAGCGAACATGGCGACAAAAGTAGAAGCTTCCCGTTTACTCACGTATCAAGCTGCATGGAGAGAAAGCGAAGGCCTTTCATATGGGAAAGAATCAGCCATCTCTAAATTAATGGCTGGTGATACAGCGATGGAAGTTGCGATTGAAGCGGTTCAAGTATTTGGCGGGTACGGCTATACAAAAGAATATCCTGTTGAGCGCTACATGCGTGATGCTAAAATTACTCAAATTTACGAAGGAACACAAGAAGTTCAACGTCTCGTTATTTCAAAAATGCTTTTAGCAGACTAAATCAATGTTAGGCGTTCACTTTTTTATCAATCTTTTTTCGTTCGGGGATGAATGAATAAGTCGTTCGGGAGTATGCTGTATTATTACGACTCGCTCGTATGGCAGGTAAAGGACCTCCATTAATAATTACAGAAGCAGTCGTATAAATAATCAATGGTTGGAAAATCTACGGATATAATTTTGTTCAAAGGAGAGATGAGTAATGAAAAAGCGCCAAAATTTAAAAGAAGTACAAGAGCAGCAACAAGTTGTCCAAAATCAAAATAACGCTGAACAATTTGATCATACAGATACTGAGTTCTCCCTGGATGAAAATGTCCAAGATGCTATAGCGAAAAGTCACCAATACGAAGCACAGAATCAACAGCCGACGTATCAACCGAATAAACCTTTCTAAGAATAAAGAAGAAATTCTTCCAAAACATGTTACGAAGGATAATTCGTAAAACTTACGTGTTAAAAAGAACTGGCACCTTTTCAAGTGTCAGTTCTTTTTTTGTGTGTTTTTATAACTAATTTACAAGCACGGGACTTAATAGAACAGGATATAAAGTTTAATACTTTTCTATCATTCTTTTCTCTACATTTTTAACTAAAATATTGTAATCTCAAAAGAAGTTCGGAAAGTCATTAGATATAAATTATTTTAAAATCCCTGTCCCTATGATTTCTACATCGGCTTTAGTAGAAAAATTAATCTGCGGAAAATCAACTTTCCAATCGAGTTGCTTCCATACCTCTGGATGAAAAGCGATTAATTCTCTTCCAATACCTAAAGCATCACAATTAGCCTCTTGTAATATTTGAGTAACAAGATTTGCCTTTTCGGTTAACTTTTCTGAAAGTTTTTGATTTAACTCCTCAATTGCTTTTTCATCTAACTCTTCTTTAGGATATTCAACAACATTTATTTTAAGTTTCAAGTCGAGATCAACTGAAATTTCCTTCTCGTTAATAATGTTTATTTTTCTTTTTGAGGTATAATCATTAACGATAAATGATACCATTTGCTTGCGACTATCCTCTTCTTCTGGATGTATTATAAGAGAAAATTTTATAGTCTTTCCTGCTTGGTTTTTTAATAGCAGTAAAACAGTAGCATCATCCCTCGTAATATCTATGCCAGAATATTTTCTGTCATTAAATAAGGCCATACCCATAATGTTTGTCTGTCCTTCTTCACTTATTGTAATTAATGGCAAGTGGAAATCTTCACCCGGATCATACATGATCGGAAAAATGGACTGTATGGTTTCTTTTGAAACATAAGTATTGTTTTCCGCTTGTTGAACCAGCTTCAAGATTTCCTCACTAATAAACATTTCTTGAATTTTATCAAGATGTAAAATATTTTCGCCACGCCCTTTGGCAACAACAAGTAATGCTCTTATGGAAAACCTTGGGTCACGGTATAGAATGTCTAATAATGAATATATATCCGTTTTCGCTAGTTCTTCTCCAAGGATAAATACACGAGTTTTATTAGATGCAAATTCACCGGCAAGTTCTCTCTCAAGTGACATTCTTGTATCACGTAATGTATTTCCTTTTGCACTTAGTACCACATTGGCACCTTCGTGTTGGGTCCCGCTAATGGTTTCAGGACTCAAGGAACGAATGGCTATAGTCGTTTGCATGGAATTATCTTCATTTAAATCAAAGCTGGCTCCATAAATTAGTCTAGCATCTTTTAATAAATGCTGATCCCAACAACTTGTCAAAAGAATGAGACTAATTAGTGCAATAATCACTAGTTTACATCTCATACGTTTTCCCTTTACTGACTTTTTGTTTCAATTTAACAATACTCAATAAAATCAAAGGAATTCCTCCTACAAAAATGTAGCTTGCAATTGCAATTAATTCCGCAAATTGTTTTGTGGCATCTGGAGTGCTGGGAATAATTAAAGATAAAAGAAAAATAAAACCACCAATAACGAAGCTAGAAATTTTGTGATCTTTCTGACGACATAATTTACTTAGACCGATACTTGATAAATGTATATATATTGCAATTGAAGTTGTCATGGGTACTATCCAAATGACTAAAAAGATGAGATCTAACCTTTCAATAACTTCATAATCTACCGCTTTTAGCATATATAGAAGAGGTTCTGGAATGATGGTAAGTTGGTCAGGACTAAAGTATATATAGCTTGAAAACACAAAAAAACTATAAAGGATAGTTACAGCCATTATGGCCAAAATAGAGTACTTTATCTTTTGTTTATGACTAGATTTTACGAATGGATAAATGATCAACAGTAGTTCAAATCCTAACATGGCTACTATTGCGTCATGAATGCCTAACATCATATTTTCAAATCCACTTTGACCAACAGGAAAAAGATATTTAAGATTAACATCACCATAGGTACTAAGAATTAATACGATTAGAACTATAACTAATAGCGATACAATTACATAAACCCTAGCAATAATTCTTATACTTTCTTTAGCTAAATAAACGGTAACAATGATAAAACTTAAAAAGAGTATCCATTTAGGTGTTAAAGGGAGAAGCCATTTTTTAATTACACCAGTAGATAGTTGAATGATTAAAATGCTTACACTGAAAAAGTATAGAACATATAAGCAAGAAATGAAATTACCGAAAAATCTCCCTGTTATTTTTGAGGAAAATTCGTATAACGTATCTTGGGGATACTGTTTAGTTAATGTGAGTATAATTAATACCAAAAATAAAGTGGCCATGCCTGCAATTATGATTGAAATCCAGCCATCTGTACCTGCATTTAAATAGATTTCATGTGCTAAAGAAAGTACACCAACCCCAATTTGAGATTGGAAGATTAAAAAAAGTAACTGATTCGTTGAAATATGAGTATTAGTTGTCACTGTTATCCCATCCTCTAGCATTATGCTGTCTTTCTACATTGTCTGGTTGAGGTGTAGTAGGCCTTTGATTCATTTTCCATAAAGGGGTACGAATAAAGGTATCCTTAAGATCTTTAAATCGTACCGGTGCAAGAGGTGCAAAGTAAGGAGATCCAAACGATTCTAACTTGCATAAATGAATTAATAAAATCAATAGTCCAAATACAATTCCAATAAGCCCTAGTAAATAAGCTGATAGCATTAAAGGGAATCCCAATAGTCTAACGGTAGTCCCCATTTCATTGATGGGTACAACAAAAGATGCGATAGCAGTCAATGCTATAATAACCACCATTGTGTTTGAGACTAAGCTAGCTTCCACGATTGCCGTGCCTATAACTAAACCACCAACTATACCGATGGTTTGTGCAATTGGATTAGGAAGGCGGATGGATGCTTCTTTTAATAACTCTAAAACAATTTGCATAAATATAGCTTCGACTAAAGGGTGAAAAGGGACGTCATCCACGGACGCTTTGACATTAAATAATAAATCGAATGGGATAATCTCATAATGATAAGAGACAAGTGAAATATATAAAGCAGGCAATGAAATCGCTAGAAAAAAACAAAAAATCCTTATTAAACGAAAGAATGAACCGATAAACCACCTGTTATTGTAATCGTCAGGGGTTTGGTAAAAAGCAAAAAACGTAATTGGCATTATGAGTGCTGAGGGACTTCCATCGGTTATTACAGCTACTCTTCCTTCCATTAGATTAAATACAGTCCGGTCAACTCTTTCTGTACTTAAAATTTGTTGAAAAGGAGACCAAGAAGTGTCTTCAATATACGCTTCCAAATGCCCAGGTGATTGAACGATATCTGTATTTATACTTGATATTCTGCGTTCGACTTCTTGTACGACCTCATCATTAGCAATTGAAGGTATGTATACTAGTGCAACACGAGTATTAGATTCCTTCCCTAAAATCCAATCTTTTATGACTATGTTTCTAGTTTTAACCCTATTTCTAATCATATTAATATTGACATCTAGATGCTCAACAAATCCATCATGAGGACCTTTTACGACTTGCTCACTAGATGGTTCTTCGATCGCTCTTTTTTCAAACGAAGATGTACCTAAAATAAACGCATACGTTTCTCCTTCTAAAAAAATGACGGTATTCCCTTGTACAACTTTAGAAACCACTTGGTCCAATGATTCCGTTTTACTAATCTCTTTGACCGTAACTGTATCTATAATCGAAGTCGCCGGATGATTGATTAATTGTTGGATTACTTTCGTCTCTAGTGTTTCACTATTTACAACAGTATTAATAAAGACAATTGAAATTAGTTTGTTGTTAAAAGTTAACTCCCTAACTGATAAATCACTGGTATGGTGAAGGGAAGATTTAATTAATTTTATATTTGCTAATACATTACTGAGAATAGGTTGAGGTGCTCTCGAAAGTTGTCTTATATTTTGAATATGAGATTGTTCCCATCTTTTCTTCTTTAGAAAATACATACACTATTCCTCCATAGGCAATAAAACTAGCTTTACCTAGTATTTAACAATCATGCGAAACTATACCACGTGTAAAGTTAAAGTTCTTGGAATTCTAAATACTTTTCTAACATTTTTTTAGATAACTTCCCTAACATTTATCGAATATTCTGAGTTTATAAAACAATATAAAAGTCATAGGTATTAAATCCTGAATACAAAAAAACTTATGAAAAAGGTATTACAGTTCATCAATTCATTTATTTCAGAGGGGATTGTATTGGTATGGGTCAAGAAAAATCAACATCTAGAAAACGGTTTTCAAGAGGAATAATGTTTGAGTTAGTTTTAATTGTGATTATTATTATGGTAATAAGCAGCAGTGTCATCGGGGTGATTACATTTCATTACTCTAAGCAGGAGTTTATCAATACTAATAAAGCAGATCTATATCATATTGCGAGCGCTGCGAAAACTACATTGATCTACCTAGAGGATGAGGTGCAAGCTGGGAACCTGACTTTGGAAGAAGCGCAGGAGAGGGCACGACTGCTTCTTAATGGTCCGGAGGTCGTGCGGGAAGATGGCACGACTACAAGAGATTATAGTCAATCTGGTTTTCGGTATGGGGTAGACGGGTACATGTTTGCTTTTGACAGTGGAGGTACGGCTCAAGTTCACCCTGCTTTACAAATCGGGAAAAACTATATAGGAATTGAAACAGCTGATGGCATGTTGCTCATACAGAAGGCAATTGATTTATCCAGACTGGGCGAGGTAGACGAACGGTACTTCTTTTACGCTTGGATGAATCCTGGAGAAACCGCTGAACGCGAAAAAATCATGTATACTGACTACTTTGAACCTTGGGATTGGACGATTGGAATAGGGGCTTACACAGAAGAGTTTTTTGAGTCACTTGAGGCATTACGGTATATCATTTTTACCCTGATTATTTTTACTATCGTCCTAGCTGTTGTTTTGTTTTATATCCTTAACCATAAGCGCATATTTACCATTAAGCAAATTCAGCAAGTTGCGTCCAAGATTGCAGAAGGAGATGTAACAGTCGAACAAGTCCAGACAAAATCACAGGATGAAGTTGGACAATTAGCGAAAGCGGTGAATACGATGTCAGAAAACATCCGAAATCTAATTCGAGAATCAGCACGTATTTCCGAGCAGGTAGCCGCTTCAAGTGAAGAATTGACAGCTTCATCTCATGAAATGACCAATGGTGTTGAGCAAGTCTCTGCTACCACCGAGGAGTTATCCGGTGGTGCCACAACACAAGCATTCCATACGGCAGAGACGTTGGACAAGATTACCGAAGTGAATTATGAAGCCAAACAGATCGCCCAATATTCGATCAGCATGTTAGAAAGCTCTCAAAAAGCGAATGAGGTTTCGAATAATGGGCTAGAAAGCATGAAACAGACCATTGAACAAATGAAGGCCATAGAAGGAAGAGTAACCTCCACTGCAAGTGTTGTCAAAACATTGGGAGAAAAATCACACGAAATCTATCAAATTTTAGGTGTTATTTCTAATATTGCCGAGCAGACTAATTTGCTAGCCTTAAATGCAGCGATTGAAGCAGCCCGTGCTGGTGAACAGGGCAAAGGTTTTGCCGTGGTGGCGGATGAAGTGCGCAAGCTGGCAGAACAGTCGTCTAAGTCCACTGGTCAAATCGCCGATATTATTCATTCTTTGCAGCAAGAAACCGATCAGGTTGGACAATCTATGAACGAAGTGGTTCGTGAAGTTCAGGTAGGATCAGAAGTGATAGATGGAAACCGCAAATCATTTAACGATATAGCCAAAATGATTGAAGAAATGGACATCCTAATTAAAGAAGTGAGCACGGCGTCGCAACAAATCCACGACCGAACGGATCAAGCACTAAAAGAAGTTGAAAATATCGCATCCATTAGTGAACAGTCAGCAGCTGGAACAAAAGAATTGGCATCTACCATGGAGCAACAGAATGCTTCCATGGAGGAGGTTAATAGCATGGCGAGTCATCTGGCCGATATGGCTGAAAAACTCAATAAATCTCTAGCGAAATTTAAATACTAATGTTGATACAGAGAAACCGGCAATGTGCTCGGTTTCTCTGTATCAAAAAGAGTTTGAAAATAAAGGGGGGAATATTGTCGATGTTAAATGCAAAAATATTTAATTACATTAATAGTTTACAAACGATAGAAGATCCAATGAAAAGGGTTGAATGGATCATGCGAGGTTGTACTGTTTTCTTTCGGGTCAATAGGGCGGGAATCTATACATACTCACCTTTAAATTATCTTGGACAAGGAATCATCCTCATTGAAGATGATACAATAGAACCCTTGAACATGATAAAAGGAGATGTTCGAGACTTCCCTCCCATATATTATGCGTTATCCAAAAAAAGACCCCATCAAACGAATATCGGACCAAGAAATTGGCCCATCCAATACATAGAAC
Source organism: Alkalihalobacterium sp. APHAB7 (assembly GCF_048323755.1). Classification (NCBI taxonomy): domain Bacteria; kingdom Bacillati; phylum Bacillota; class Bacilli; order Caryophanales; family Bacillaceae; genus Alkalihalobacterium; species Alkalihalobacterium sp. APHAB7. The sequence continues at coordinate 83,606 of NZ_JBLWFS010000014.1, read as the reverse complement.
AATTTCAATTAACTTCACTCGTTATCATACCGATATGCTATAGCGGAACCGTAATAGGAACAGCGTTAATCGACCGTTTTATTGATGAGAACGAAGCCACTGAAGAAGTAATTGAAGCCCTTTTTCAATATTTTCAACTATCTGCTCAATGGCTTTACCCACACTCAAGTGTGAGACAGAAGCTTAGTAAGCGCGAAAAAGAAGTACTCCAAAAATTATCGTACGGTTACAGTCTAAAAGAAATGGCAGATTTTATGGGGATCAGCGAGTTTACCGTACGTGATTACATAACATCGGCAAGCCGAAAGCTCGGTACAAAACACCGAACAGAGACTGTTGCTGTAGCGATGCGAAATGGTCTTATTATCTAGTCTCACACAATCGAATAACTTCTCTTTTTATTTCCTCAGGTTAAACTATAATTCCCACTTAGTTCCATATTTCCCCATAAACTACGTAGAAAGCTAAAAGACTTATGGAAATTCAAATACTTTTCTAACATTTTTTTGACAACTTTTCTAACAATTATTAAATATTCTGATTGTATAAAATATTTAAAAAGTCATAGGTATTATTTCCTGAATACAAAAACTTTTAAGAAGAAAAGGGTGAGAGAAAATGAGAGTTATAAGGGAAAAAAATTTAAATAGTTCATATGAGGGTTGGGAAAGGAAAATTTTAGTTCCTTTTACTAATATCGAAAGGCACCAAGCGATTATTGCACAAATAACACATGAAGTGAATAATGCACTAACCGTTATTCAAGGAACCTTACAACTTTATAAGGCAGAAACTAAAGATCCTACAACACGCACATTAATCGAATTATCAGAGTTAAATGCCCAAGAAATAAGTAAAGTTTTGGAAGAATACAAGTCTTATTTAGGACGTCCATCCAAGCTAGATGATATAAACCTAGTCACTTTGGTTGAAGACTTATTATTAGAGTATAAAGAGAAATTAAGTATTTTCAATGTAGTTACTTTGTTCGAAAATAGATTATCGGTGGTTAGAGGAGAGTTTAATCGATTAAACGTTTGTTTTAGTAATGTTATACGCAATAGTATTGAAGCGATGTCAGAAGGCGGTACATTACGTATTAGTGTAGTCCAAGTACCTTCCGGTTATAAAATTATTTTTGAAGATAATGGGTGTGGAATGTGTGAATTGGAACTATATAGATTTGGCAACCCAGTATATCAACTCTCTTCTAAAAGTAAAGAGAGAGGGCAACTGAGTTTGTTGGGTTTAATTTCTAATTTTCCATCAAACATTTCAATTTTTAGTAAAAAAGATAGTGGAACTTCTGTTGAAATAGTTTTTCCCATTCATCAATAAATTTAGGAGATGAGGGTATGGTATCAAGTACTTTTCTAAACAGAGTTAAACAATGTGAAAAAATGGATGTAATAATTAATGAAATGTCTATTATAACTAGGATCATCATTGACAAAAGTTATAAGGAAGGTGACCTCTTAGAATTGTTATACAAACTATATATTTTAAGTAAAAGAGCAAAAGAACTGCATGGAATGGCAGAGTGTGTTAAAAAATGAAAAAAGTTTTAATCATTGAAGAGAATAAAACAATGGGACAAATGATGAGTTTCTACCTTGAAGAAATGGAATATCATGTCGATTGGTACGTCAATGGAGAAAGTGCACTGCATAAACTTACCCATTATAAACCAGATATCATCATTTTTAATCTAATCCTTCCAGATTTGAATCGCCATGAACTAATAATTGAGATACAAAAGCATTATCAAGGACCAATGATAATAATCTCCAACAAAAGAAATACCTCTGATGTTGTACAAGCGTTAGAAGCAGGGGTGGATGACTTTCTATATGTACCCTTCAACATGAGGGAGCTAAAGGCGAGAATTGAAGCGGTATTAAGAAGGGGAATGACCAACATGGTCTCTCCATTGCCTGGCAGCAACCACCAAACTACTCAACTAGAAAAGAAAAAAGGAACTGTATATCTTGATAATCAGCTGATTACCTTAACAGATTTAGAATTTAAACTCCTATGCTTTTTTCGGAAAAACCCAAACCGTGTTATCAGTCGTGAAACTTTAATTAGGCATCTCAATTACGAAAGAAAACGTGAACAATCTATTAATCAACTTATTTTTAACCTTAGAAAAAAGATAGAAAGAAATCCTAAACTACCCAATCGAATAACAACGGTTAGGGGAATAGGATACCAATGGAACGACCTTTCATTTTAAATTAAATTCAGAATTTGACAGTTGACTAGCTTTTCAAGAGAAGAAAAGAACTCGACGGTAGGAGGAAATAGTGATTTTTAAGTACATTAAGAAAGCAGAAGAAAAGGATGAAGTTTTAGAAGGGATTGAATTAAAAGTTGGCAACCATGTAGAGATAACAAGGCAACTTGAAATGATATCTTTAAATGAAGGAGATTTAATTCATCTAAAAAGAATACAACCTTTTATTAATCAGAATATAGATACTTTAGTAGAAAACTTTTATAAGAGTTTAGAAGAGGAACCTACTTTACTATCAATTATCAATCAAAATAGTTCAACAGAAAAGCTAAAAAATACGTTAAAATCCCATATTAGTGAAATGTTTGATGGCCGTATCAATGAGGAATTTTTTAAGAAAAGAAATCGTATAGCTCTTGTTCATGTGAAGATTGGCTTGAAAACCAAGTGGTACATTTCTGCTTTTCAACAATTATATAATTCGATCTTACTAATCATTAAAGAAAAAATTAATTCTGAAAATCAATTCCAGACCATTAGCGCGGTCTCAAAAATTTTTAATTTGGAACAACAATTGGTCTTAGAGGCCTACGAATTGGAGACTGAGCGGTTAGAAACTCAAATAATGCAACAAAAAGAAAAGGGTAGTAGTGATGTTGCATTATCAGCTCATAGGCTAGCTTCACTTTCGGAGGAAACAAATATATCTTTACAAGAACTGACCAACAATTCAAATGAAATTTTAACCCTTGCCAAAAAAGGTAGTGAATCGTCGTCCATAGCAGAAGAACGATCGATACAAGGCAAAGAACAGTTAATTAAACAAAGCTTAAACTTATCAAAGATCAATACGCTGATCAATCAAGTGATAGAGGATGTAAAAATCTTAAAACATTTTACAAAGGAAATGGAAGAGATTATAAAATTAATTACTACTATTGCAGATCAAACCAACTTACTTTCCTTAAATTCAGCTATAGAAGCAGCTAGGGCAGGTGAACATGGTCGTGGATTTTCAGTTGTCTCAAATGAAGTTAGGAAGTTATCGGTAGCTACTAAAGATTCAGTGAATAATGTATCAGGTTTAATTCATAACACAAATGCTCAAGTAGACCGGTTTGTTGATTCATTAGATACCATTATGAAGGAAATAGAAGAAGGAAACCTGAGGATGGAGGATACAAAAGAACAATTTGAACAAATCTTTCTTACAATGAAACAAACCAAAGTTCATAATAAGCAAATTGAATCTGAAACTTTATCATTTATCACTGGATTAAAGGGGCTTGCTGAAGCGTTTGAAGAAGTTTCAACTTCATCGGACAATTTGTCTCTCATCAGTCAAAGCTTAAATTATTCTACTTTAGGTGATTAGTTTGAATAGAACAAAGTGGACAGAAGAAGAAGTCTTTTACTTAACTGAAAGTGTTGGGAAGTATACATTATCAACTATTGCACAAAAATTAGGACGGTCTGAAACCGCAGTTTTAATGAAAATGAAACGGTTGGGGATTGCGAACACTAGATCACAAACAGGACTATTAACTACCTTAGAATTAGCAAATCTATTAAAAATTAATTCCTCGTCTGTGAGAAGGTGGATCAATGAGCATGGTTTAAAGTGTACGAAGAAAAAAACGAGAACGAAGAGGTCTTATTATTTTATAGATCCCGAGGACTTTTGGGAATTTGCATTTCAACATCGCGAGAAAATTAATTTTTCTAACATAGAACCTCGCACCATTCTTCCCGAACCAGATTGGGTGGCACAAGAACGGAAGAAACCCCAAAAATCTAAACAAGTTAAAGGATACAAAAGATGGACACCACAAGAAGAAGAACTGCTGAAGAAGTACCTTTTTGAAGAGGGGTATTCTATCGCAAAAGCAGCAAAAACGTTAGATCGATCTATTCTTAGTGTGTATCGAAAATTCATTCGTGCAAGTTCATATGAGAGTAATTCGATTGGAATTGAGGAGGGCAAGATAAATGGCAAAACCAGTTACAGGTGAAAACACTCCCTTAACAAAAGAAGAAATTGATGCTTTGTTAGAAGAATTTTCGGATACATTGATTGAATTAGAGCAGCGGAAAAATACTTCTTTCTAACCGCCTTACTATAAAAAATAACTATAGTATCAGAAAAAGAATATTCCTTCCCTTGTGAAAGGAGGTGTATCCATGGATATAGCATTGGCATCAATGGCACTCAGCCAAGGAAAAATACAGCAACAGGCATCAATTTCTGTAATGAAAAAAGCGATAGGAAGCGCAGAACAACAGGAAGAAGCATTACAAAAACTAATGAGTACTGCGAGTTCAGTACAAATTCAACATTCAGCACAACCACATTTGGGTGGAAATATTGATATTAAATTGTAATATTCAACTAGGTGGGGATATAGTGGGTTGGAGGAATATATGTATCGCCCCATCAACGAATATCATAGAACTTATATTTTGGTCCCAAGTAGTGGATGGATTATTAATAATCAATTGATTAATGTTTTTTCACTTGAATTCTCCAGAGTAGGAATTCGTGTAACGGATTCCCGACTTTCTAAAACATCTACGTACCACAAGACTTAGGGACTTGCGAGTTGTTTTACACCCAATCTCAATTCTATCTTTTTATTAAAACCTTAACCTTAACCTTTCCTAACATTTTAGCACTATTATTTATATATTAAATGATAGTATTTACAAGCTTAGTTAAAAGGGCATTCGTTTTGTGGTTTTTTCAGGTAGATTAAAGAATATTACTACTTTTTTTGATTAAAAAGTTATTGGTAGATAGGGCTTCACGATAGAAAACCGGATCATAATCTTGTCAGATTAAAGCAAAAGGAAATAGGATACGTGCTAAATCCTGAATATTGGGGAAGGGGGATTATTCCAGAGGCAGTAAAAAGTTTGATTAAATATGGTTTTAATGAACTCAATTTGGATTTAATTTGGTGTGCTCATTTTAATTTTAATCATAACTAAAAAATAGTAAGCGAAAAATGTGGATTTAAATATAGATTTCAAAAAAAAGAAAAATTAAGGCTATTAGATAATAAAGAAGTTACTACTTTATATTATTGTATGTTTAAACCTAATTATATTAAAAGTAATTTATAAACCACAATTTGTTTCTTATTACGAGGAATGATTTTGCAGCTTATATTTCGATTGTATTACTCTTATTGATTTTAAAAAATAGATTTATTTGATATGGACATTCGAAGCACGGGTTAGTCAGTAAATGAAAAGGTTGGACGAAGGAATTTTGGAGCATTGACTCTGTGAGACATGAGAGGGTTGACCTCCATGAGAAATATGGACATCCACCTGTGCGATCATAAATTAGCAAGATATCCACTTTTTTGGATTAAAGTGGATATCTTGCTATGGTTCTTTTTGCTCTTCGACTCCAGAATTAACGTCTAATGTGACTTTATTCCAATGATTTAACTAAAAGTTAACTATCATTGAAATAAGTTGAATTTACATAAACTAAAATAAAACGTAAAATTAGAAGTGCTTCAATATGACGATTGTAATTAATCGGTCAAAAACTACTGAGTCTAATGCAGCAAATCCTTAGACGATTACTAAATTCATAGATAACTAACTTCTTGTTTTGGTTAATGATATGAAGGCTTAATACATTAAGATCGTATATTGACAAGTTATCAGTTTAGTTATAAACTGATAATCGATTGATAATCATTCAACTAAAAAATCTATTGTTTTCTGAGTGATTATCACTTAAAAAATTTGAGGAGGAATTTTATTATGTCTGATTTATATTCAAGAATTAACAAAGACGATGCAGCAGTACTTTTAGTGGACCATCAAACGGGGTTGATCTCCAGTTTAGTGAGGGATTATGGGGTAGATGAATTTAAGAATAATGTAATGGCTTTATCTAATACGGCTAAGTTTTTCGATTTGCCTGTCATATTGACTACAAGCTTCGAGAACGGACCAAACGGACCATTGATGCAGGAATTGACTGAACTTTTCCCAGATGAGCCTAATATTGCAAGACCTGGACAAATTAACGCTTGGGATAATGAAGATTTTGTTAAAGCGGTAGAAGCAACGGGGAAGAAACAATTAATAATTGCAGGGGTTGTAACTGATGTATGTGTTACATTCCCAGCACTCTCTGCTATCAATGCTGGTTATGAGGTATTTGTGGTGACAGACGCATCTGGTACGACAAGCAAACAAGTAGCTGATGCAGCCCTTAGTAGAATGGCACATGGGGGAGTTCAATTAATGAACTGGTTCAGTGTTGCAGCAGAACTGCAAAGAGATTGGAGAAATGATGTGGAAGGGTTTGGAAACTTACTTTCAAAGCATCTTCCTAGTTACCAAAACGTCATTGGCAGCTATCTATCTGCTCAAAGTGACGTCAGCAAAAAATAAGCCTTTTCTTTACAAAGTTTCAGCCTGGGCAACCCTATGTGGAGTTGCCCGGCTTCTAAAAAACAAAAAACTACCAATATTAATTAATCAATATTGGCACTTTTATACTTCATCTTCAGTTTCCATATGCTTTTGTAATTTTTTTAAAAGGGTCACCAACTGCAATTGCTCTTCTTGATCAAGACCATAAAATTGAGAAGCTTGAAAGTCTTCTTGATCAGGTACAACTTCATTATATAATTGTTCACCTTTATCTGTTAGAGAAATCGTTTTCGTTTTCCAGTCTTGTTTTCGCTGTACAAGTCCTAATTTCTCCATTTTACTTATAAGCTGTGTAATATTTCCTTTTGTGACAAACAGCTTTTGGGCAAGCTCTTTTTGAGTGATTTCCTTGCTAATCCCAACCTGGATAAGAACATCAAACTGGGCACTTGTGAGGTCCCACTTTTTTAAATGCTCATTATTCCGACGAATACTGTTGTTATAAACGCGGGAGAGTCGAAACCAAATCATCAGTCCAACACGCTTGTCTCTTTTTGATAAACTCCAATCGCTTTCATTGCTCATATTATATTCTCCTAGAATGTCATTATGTCTAGTTTAGAAATAAACACCGCTTTATGTCAAATAATACAAGACATGACTTGATCATTAACATCATACGAACATTGGAGGAAAAAGCCATGAATTTAAAAGGTATACATCACGTATCTTCGCTAACAGCAAACGCTGAAAAGAACTTAGATTTTTACACAAGAATTTTAGGATTACGGCTAGTCAAAAAAACCGTTAACCAAGATAACACAGCTTATTATCATTTGTTTTACGGCGATGAAGAAGGAAAACCGGGAACAGAACTAACTTTTTTTGAAATTCCTAACCTGGCTGAAAAGCACCCTGGGACAAATAGTATTTCAAGCATTTCTTTACGAGTGAAGAACGATGAGGCTCTCGTCTACTGGCAGAAACGCTTTGAAGCACTTGGAGTAGACCATCACCAGATTACCGAACGTTTTGGAAACGCAATCCTTCCTTTTATTGATTTAGAAGGGCATCAAATGCGCCTCATTTCTGATCAACAAAATAAAGGGGAGCCTGGAGGGAAGGCTTGGACAGGAGGCGGTATTCCTGAACAGTACGGCATTATCGGTCTAGGACCAGTGCAATTGACAGTGAGATATATGGAGCCTACTGAACAGGTCCTTACAGAAGTAATGGGATTTAGCAAAATAGGAACCTATCAAACAGATGAATATCCAATAAGAGAAATCCATGTTTTTGAAACAGGTGAGGGCGGAACTGGAACACAAATCCATGTGGAACAAAGGAAAGATCTCCCAGAAGAAAGGCAGGGACGAGGGAGTGTTCATCACGTAGCTTTCAGGGTTGATACGGAAGAGGCACTACGAAAATCGATTGAGGAAATAGAAAGGGAAGGGTTTAAAACCTCTGGTTTTGTAGATCGCTTTTATTTCCGTTCACTCTATTTTACTGAACCCAACGGAATTTTATATGAAGTAGCCACTGATGGACCTGGTTTTGACCTAGATGAAAACAAAGACCATTTAGGCCAACACTTATCATTACCCACTTTCTTAGAGCATCAACGTTCTGAAATTGAAGCGAAGCTGAAACCTTTACCTACTCCTAAGCAACCGTAAAGGAAAAAGAAAGGAGCCTTACATTGAAGCATTTTTTTCATAACAGCAAAGAATCCGATGATGTCTTTATTCTATTGCACGGAACAGGTGGTAGGGAAACAGATTTACTGCCAGTTGCGGGTCAAGTAGACCTTTCCCTTTCTGTCTTAGGAATTAGGGGAGATGTAATTGACAATGGACATTTCCGGTATTTTAAACGAAATGCAGATGGTTCCATGGATGAAGGTTCTTTACTATTAAAAACAAGTGATGTTATTCATTTTATAGAAAATGCAGCCTCAACATACGAATTTGAAAAGAAGGCCCTTCACCTTATTGGTTATTCAAATGGAGCGAACATGGCTGTCAGTTTATTGATGCATAAACCTGAACTCTTTAGAAGTGGTTTGTTGTTACATCCAAGCCACCCTCTAAAATCATTTGATGATACCCAATTGAATGGGTTAGATATCTTTATGACTGCCGGAGCCTTAGATCAAATCGTACTCCCGAGTGAAGCTGTACAACTAAAGCAACACCTTAGCCAATTAGGGGCTAGTGTATCGTTTTTTATGACAGACCATGGGCATGAGTTAAGAACCACTGAATTTACCGAAGCTGCAAAATGGTGGAAAGAGAAAATCAAACAAGAAAAGAAAGGAAAGTAGATAAATGATAAAAATTGTATCAATTTGTGGGAGCCTGAGAAGAAATTCGTTCAACAAAAAACTACTAGAGGCTATTGAACAAGAGTCAAAAGGAAAATGGGATATGACGCTTGCGGCAATTGATAATTTACCATTATTTAATGAAGATCTTGAAATGGGAGGAGACCCTGAAGAGGTGACTGTTTTTAAAAAGAAGCTAGCAGATGCAGATGCGATCCTAATAGTCACGCCGGAATACAACTCCGGAATTCCGGGCGGCCTTAAAAATGCGTTGGATTGGGCTTCTCGTCCCGTAAAATCCTCAGCATTCAGTAACCGTCCGGTAGCTATTGCTGGTGCTACACCAGGTAGCGCAGGCACAGCTCTTTCCCAAATGCAGCTAAGACAAATCCTCGTTGCAATGAACGCAAATGTATTGAGTGGTCCTAAGGTACTGGTAGGAGAAGTGCACAAGAAACTAGAAGCTGATACCAAGCAGATCAACGACCTTAGAACCCTGGATCATCTACAATCATTTATTCATAGTTTCACAGATTTTGTAGAGATGTACAAGAAGGCGGAGTAGGTAAGATATTCTGTTTTATCTAATTTAATTAAAAGGAGAATTGCTATGAATGATCTGTTAGGAATACACCATGTAACGGCTATTACAAGCAGCGCAGAAAAAAACTATGATTTTTTCACTTATGTTCTAGGTATGCGTTTAGTCAAGAAGACAGTCAATCAAGATGATATTCAGACGTATCATTTATTTTTTGCCGATGATAAAGGAAATGCGGGGACAGACATGACTTTCTTTGATTTTCCGGGTATTCCCAAAGGTGCCCATGGAACAAATGAAATCTCAAAAACATCATTCCGTGTACCAAGTGATGCCGCATTAGATTATTGGGTTAAACGTTTTGATCGTCTGGAAGTTGCGCACTCAGGCATTAAAGAACAGTTTGGTAAAAAAACTCTTTCTTTCGTGGATTTTGATAACCAACAGTATCAATTCATTTCAGATGAATTGAATGTAGGAGTTAAATCGGGAACACCGTGGCAAAATGGTCCAATTCCTTTAGAATATGCGATTACTGGTTTAGGGCCTGTTTACATCCGGACAGCTCATTTTGATTATTTCAAGGAAGTGTTAGAAAAAGTATTTCATATGCGCGAAGTTGCAGTAGAAGGCTCACAACACTTATTCGAAATGGGGGAAGGTGGAAACGGTGCACAACTAATTGTTGAATACAATAATGTTTTACCTCAAGCTAGGCAAGGCTTTGGGACCGTACACCATGTAGCCTTTCGTGTAAAAAATAAAGAAGAATTAGAACAATGGAAACAACGCTTAGATGACTTTAACTTGCCTAACTCAGGTTACGTTGAACGTTACTACTTTGGATCTTTATATTCTAACGTTGTCCCGAAAATTTTATTTGAATTCGCTACAGATGGTCCTGGATTTATGGGGGATGAACCGTACGAAACACTAGGTGAAAAACTTTCATTACCGCCTTTCTTAGAACCAAATCGTGAAGCCATCGAAAAAGCGGTGCGGCACATAGACACAGTGAGAAGTGGGAAAGAATTCCCAAAAGAATATGAATAATATTGCTGTACCATTTAGGTGTTTGAACATAGAGCATCCATTGAACTTACTCAAAGGGTGCTCGTATTCTAATGTAACTGTAGGAAAGCTATTGACCAATTACATTTAAAACAATCTGTAGAAATTCTTTTGCTTCAGGGTTGGCGGAACCTGTTTTGGACCAGATCCCCCAAAAGCTATATTGATCTATACCAGGTTTCCTCAAGGGGATTATCGCTAAGTTTCCATTTAAAACATCAGGATGATTGGCAAAAGTACGGTTATGAACGATTACAATTGCATGTCCACTTAAGACTGCGAATTTTAAGACTTCAATATTATTTGAAGTGAAGAAGAGTTTCATATCGCTGACATACTGCTCATTAACGGCTTTGACATGCTCAGAATTATGAACAACAAACTTCTCATCTTTTATATCCTCGACTGTTAAAAAATCTTTGTGATACAGGTGTGAATGTTTGCTTACACATACACATGGATAACCGGTAAAAAGGAATTCATATTCGATTGTATTAATGATATCCGATCGCTGTAATTCGTTTATGTCTTGTTGAGAAAACCCTATGTCTATTTTATCGTCTTTTATGGCTTCAATGATATCGTCTTTTTCCATTTCCACGATTTCTACTTCAATATTCGGATTTTCTTTATAAAAAAGTAAAAAGGCATCATAGACCACATAGGTCAAGGCCAGCCCGCAACCTATCTTCAAAGTCTTATATTTACTGTCTGGACTAAATTCATTATAGAGATCCTCTGTTTTTTTTAAAATATCAGAAGCACTCTTAATTATTTTTTTTCCTTCTAATGTCGGTATGGCACCTTCACGCGTACGATTAAAAATCGTAATACCAAATTCCTTTTCAAGTTGAGTGATGGCCTTACTTATAGCCGGCGTTGTAACATGAAGTTTTTTAGCCGCCTTGGTTAAAGATCTTTCTTTTGAAACTTTTATAATATATTTTAATTGATCAAAGTTCATTAATTCGGGAGCTCCTTTATGATGTTCAGACGTATTCATAAAAAATGCTATCTATTATTTGACATTAAACGATTATATATTATTTTACATGCTTTAACCACTTGTAGAACTAGTGGACATGCTTACTTTAGTGTTAATTTCCCTTTTAGAAACTAGAACATTTTGGAACTCTAAATACTTTTCTAACATTAACTAAAAAACATTTCTAACAAATATTAAATATTCTGGTCATATGAACTTGAGAAAAGTCATGGGGATATTCCTCGAGATATGGCGAAAAGAGAAACCTAACAAAAGTTAAGGGAGAGGAAAATGGAAAATAGAATGAGAGAGCAGTTAGTCAATCTCAATGAGGGATGGAAAGAGAAAAATTTAGGTCCTATAAATGATATTGAAAGACTCCAAACAATTATTGCCCAGCTTTCACACGAAATTAATAATTCACTAACGATCATTAAAGGAACCTTACAACTTTATAAAGCAGAGACTAAAGACCAAACAACAAACGCATTTATTGAATTATCAGAGTCGAACATATTAAAAATTAGTGAGGTTTTGGATGAATATAATTTCTATTTAGGACCGCATTCAAAGTTAGAAGATATAAACCTAGCCGGTATGATTGAAGAATTATTAATAGAATATAGACACCAATTAGATTATGTCGATGTAATTACTTACTTCGATAGAGTACCAGTTGTTAAAGGGGATTTTAATCGATTAAGAGTTTGTTTTAGTCACATTATTCGAAATAGTATCGAAGCCATGTCAGCAGGCGGAACATTACGTATTAGTGTAGTCCAAGCGACTTCTGGTTATAAAATAACTTTTGAAGATAACGGTTGCGGAATGTGTGAACGCGAACTTTATAGATTTGGCAAACCATTATATTACCTCTCTTCTAAAGGTAAAGAAAGAGGCCAATTGAGTTTATTAGGCTTTATTTCTAATTATCCGATCAATATTTCAGTTCGCAGTAAAAAAGGTAGTGGAACGTCTATAGAAATTGATTATCCCATTCATTACTAAATATAGGAGATGTGGATATGGCATCAAGTATTTTCCTAAACAGAGTCAAACGATGTGAAAAATTAGAAGTATTAATGGATGAAATTAATACTATAGCAAATATCATCATTAAGGAACATTATAGAGAAAGAGAAATCTCAGAACTGATATTCAAAATGTACATTTTAAGTAAAAGAGCGAAAGAGCTTCATGAAATAGAAGTGAATGACAAATGATGAAAATAGTACTAATTGAAGAAAATGATGCGTTAGGAGAAATGTTAAGTTTCTATCTTGAAGAAGTAGGTTACGATGTCGATTGGTACACGTATGGAGAAAGTGCACTCCTTAGTCTTTTGAATATAAAACCAGATTTGATCATTTTTAATCTATCCCTTCCAGATTTCAATGGTCATGAACTAAGGATCGAGATGCAAAAGTATTATCGAGGACCAATGATAATGTTATCTGAAGACAAAAATACCACAGATATTGTCCAGGCGTTAGAAGCAGGGCTGGATGATTTTTTTTATGCACCATTCAATATGAAGGAGTTACAGGCGAGAATAGAAGCGGTATTAAGAAGGGGATTGACTAAATCCGTCTCTACATTGCTAGAACAAAAGCAAATAAGTGACCAAATTGAACTAAATAAGGAGAAAAAAGCCGTTTTTATTGATGAGCAACTGATCTCCTTAACAGATTCTGAGTTTAAGATACTATCTCTCATTCAGGGAAATCCGAACATTGTATTTAGCCGAGAAAATTTAATTAGGTCGATAAACGATGGAAAGAAACTTGTATATGACCGAACTATTGACGTACATATTTTTAACCTTAGAAAAAAGATAGAAAAAAACCCTAAAATACCTAAACGAATAGTAACGGTAAGAGGAATAGGGTACGTATGGAAAGAAATTATATCTTAATATAAATTATGGCTTAAATTATTCTACTATGGGTGATTAGGTTGAATAAAAAAAAATGGACAGAAGAAGAAGTTTTCTACTTAACTGAAAGTGTTGGTAAGTATACATTATCAACTATTTCAGAACGTTTAGGGCGTTCTGAAACCTCAGTATTAATGAAAATGAAACGGTTAGGCATTGCAAATACTAGATCACAAACAGGGTTATTAACTACCTTGGAGTTAGCAAAACTATTAAAGATTAATACCTCTTCTGTACGAAGGTGGATCACTGAGCATGGTTTAAAGTGTACACAGAAAAAAACCAGATCAAAAAGGTTTTATTATTTTATAGACCCTGAGGATTTTTGGGAGTTTGCATTTCAAAATCGTGAGAAAATTGATTTTTCTAAAATAGAACCTCGCACCATTCTTCCAGAACCAGATTGGCTGGCTCAAGAACGTAAAAAAAGCCAACAATCTAAAAAAATTAAAAAGTACAAAAGATGGACTACACAAGAAGAAGAGTTGTTGAAGAGGTTAGTTAATGAGGATGAATATTCTATTAGAAAAGCAGCAAAAAAATTAGATCGATCTATTATTAGTGTGTATCGTAAGCTAATTCGTATAAGTTAAAATGAGTAGCTAACCATTCCCAAGCATCGATCTTAATTTGAGCACAGTCCACAAGTTGGGTAACTGTTTTATCCAACGTTAAAATATATGTATTAGAAAGGAGAAATTTTAATTCTATGAAAGTCAAAAAAGCTACTTGGGTAGAGAAGTTTTACGATATCATATCTGTTTCGGCTATTGGTGGATCTGCCCTTTTATTACTACATGTGGAACAAGGTGTCATACCCCTAGAGCATTTAGTAAAATTTGTTTTAATTCTTATTCCTGTCTGGTGGGCATGGGTTGGCCAAACGCTATTCTATAATCGGTTTGCTGAAGATTTTTCAGCTCATCGTTCGTTGATGATTATTCAAATATTGTTCATTTTGTTAATGACAGCTAGTTTATCTGTGAATTTTGATCCTTATTATATACCTTTTCTAATTGGGTATGCCGGAGTTCGCCTTTTAACCCTTTTACAATATTTGTGGGTTAGTAGGGTTACAAGTGGAGATCGCCAACGAGTAGCTAAGTTCTTGGGATATAGCTTTTTAATTGGCCTTTCCATCTCCTTGTCTTCTGTTTTTTTCGATTCTTGGGTTAGGTACTTGGTTTTATATCTTGGTATATTTATTGATATGCTAGCACCTATAATTGGACGTAAAATTCTGATCAAGATACCTACAGACCTTTCACATTTACTAGAAAGATTTGGCCTTCTAACTTTTATTTTAATTGGAACCTCTATAGTTCGTATTATCGCTACTTTACAACCTGAACAAGGAAACTTGGAATCTATTAGTTTTGCGCTTCTCTCATTCACAATCTTAATTACGATATGGTGGCAATACTTCGGTAACGTGGAAAAGAAATTAAATAAGGGAAAAGAAAGTACGGGCCAGCCAATCATATATGGCCATTTATTACTTTTTATATCTATAAATACAATAGTAGCAACAATCCAATTAGCTTTCTTGAACGATATTGACTACCAGTTTTTACTAATTATTTCTTTAGTAGCTGTTATCATCTATATCTTGTCGGTCACTCTTATTTTTTATCAATATCGGCTTACTGATCGTAGGTTGAACATCTATCATCTAGCACTTATATTGGTTGTTTTAATCGTTGTTTTTCTTTTTAATCTATTTATAACCGTGCCTAATATTGTAATTTTCATCCAATTAGTTATCTTTTTAATTATTCACACGAAAATTTCTACGTAATACGAAATAATGATTACTTTAATCCAATTGTGTGGGGCAAAAAAGGAGTGCACGACTTGAAAAAAATTACTTTGTTGTTTTTCTCTGCTGTCAGTCTTACTTTTTTATGTGTAGTTGTCTGGTGGTTAATTTCACCAATGTTTTTGGATCAGGTTGTCGATGAGGCTCTTCCTAAAGAAGAACATGCATCTGAACTGGTTTTAGATGGCGCTGGACCTAAACTCGATACTGATAAAGATAAAGATGAAAAAAATCAAGAGCTTTTAGAGTACGAACCTGTGCTACAGTTTATTGGATCGTTTGTTGATGGCGAGCGAAACTATAAAGCATCTGGAATAGCTAAAACAATTGAAGCTTCCGGAACTCGTTATTTAAGATTTGAGGACTTTAATGTTACCAATGGTCCAGATTTGTTCGTTTATCTTGTTAAGTCTGGAAAAGATACAACTGATGGTATTAATTTAGGTAAACTAGGTGGAAACATCGGAAATCAGAATTATGAACTTCCTATAGATATAGATTTGATTGAATATAGTTCGGTTGTTATCTACTGTCGAGCGTTTAGTCGTATATTTGGCACGGCTGATTTAAGTTTATCTCAGGATTGAATTAATTCCTGAGAGCTTGAATTATATTAGCAATACGAGGTTAACTATTCTATTTACTTATTAAGTCTTACGATAGAGCCATATTAAAATCTGATGAAAGAATGAGAAAGAAGTAACTCTTAATTAATGGGTATAATCGTTTAACAGTATCATAGTTAATAAAAAAACCTTAATCAAATGATTAAGGTTTTTTTGATTCAGCAACTGAACATTTGAAGATTAAACTAGACCAATTTCATCTTTAAGTTTTCTATTTTTTCCTCTAGCGATTTAGAAAGCAAATAGATTTTCGAATTCTAAATAAATTTTAACATTTTTTGAAGAACATTCCTAACATATATAAAATAATCTGAATACATGAAGCATTAGGAAAGTCATAGGTATTATATCCTGATCTTGAGAATGGAGCTACTAAAGTAAAGGGGTGAGAGAAATGGTAATTATAAGGAGAGAAAAATTAATTAGTAAAAATGAGGGATGGGAAAAAGAGATTTTAATTCCTTTAAGCGATAATGAAAGACACCAAGCAATCCTTTCTGAACTAACACATGAAATTAATAATGCACTAACAATTGTTAAAGAAACCTTACAACTTTATAAAGCAGAAACTAAAGACCAAACAACAAACACAATTATTGAATTATCTGAGTTAAACATCATTAAAATTAGTGAGATTTTGGAAGAATATAATTCTTATTTAGGCCGGACTTCAAAGATAGAAGATATTAACCTAGTCGCTTTGATCGAAGAATTATTAATAGAATATAAAGATCAATTAAAATTTGTCAACGTAATTACTTATTTCGAAAGTAGAGCACCAGTTGTTAAAGGTGAGTTAAATCGATTAAAGTTTGTTTTAGTCACATTATTCACAATAGTATTAAAGCGATGTCATCTGGAGGAACATTACGTATTAGTGTAGTGCGAGAGACATCTAGTTTTATAGTACCCTTTGAAGATAATGGATGCGGAATGTGTGAATTGGAACTTTATAGATTTGGCAACCCACTATTTCAACTTTCCTCTAAAGGTAAAGAAAGAGGTCAATTGAGTTTACTGGGTTTAATTTCTAATTATCCGATCAATATTACAGTTTTTAGTAAAAAAGCTAGTGGAACTTCTGTAGAAATTGTTTATCCCATTCAACAATAAATATAGGAGATGAGGATATGGTATCGAGTATTTTTCTAAACAGAGTTAAACGATGTGAAAAAATAGAAGTACTAATTGATGAAATGTATATTTTAGCGAGGATAATCATTGAG
The DNA here is from genome assembly GCF_048323755.1 of Alkalihalobacterium sp. APHAB7. NCBI lineage: Bacteria > Bacillati > Bacillota > Bacilli > Caryophanales > Bacillaceae > Alkalihalobacterium > Alkalihalobacterium sp. APHAB7. The sequence goes on along the minus strand of NZ_JBLWFS010000014.1, from coordinate 66,439 downwards.
GAAAATTATAAGGAAGGAGAACTCTTAGAACTATTATCCAAAGTATATCTCTTAAGTCAAAGAGCGAAAGAACTTCATGAGACGAAAGTTATACTAAAATGAAGAAAGTGAATAATGTTTCAGGTTTTAATTCACTGTATTAAAGCGGCTAGATGAAAAATTTGAAGATGTTTCAAATTCATCGGATCTAAAAAAGTTAGAGGGTACAAAAGGAGAAGATTTTATTGTTCAGCAAAATACAAAGTAAGATGATGATTTTAATGGTTAGTATGTTAATTGTAACTATAGCCATAGTTTCTTATGTTACCTACAAGGAAACAACTCAGTTAATCCAAAGCAGTACAAAAAATGAGGCCTTTAATGCTGTTTATGAAATCACCAGATATTCAAATCAATATTTTGAAAACTTTGGAGATCAACTACTGTTAAATAGTTCTAATGAAAGAATAATAAATTATATTAAAGGAATCAATCAAGAAGATGAACAGATGATTTCATCATCACAGCAACCCGTTGTGGACAGTTTTGATCATTTTATGAAGTTAAATGAAAGTATTCAGCTAACATACATAGGAACAAAAAGTAAGGAAATGGAAGTCACTCCACCTGTTAATTTGCCAGAAGGGTTTGATCCAACGAGCCGGCCTTGGTACATAGATGCTGAAAACAATCCTCACGAAGTGGTTTGGACTGATCCCTACATAACCGAAGATGAGAGTGGAGAGGTTGTGGTAACTGCTGCAAAAGCAGTACTGGAGCCTGAAACAAGTGAAGTTATAGGTGTTATAGGATATGATATATCGCTTAATGCATTAACAGCTATTATTAATCAGGTAGAAGTAAACTATCAAGGATACACATCTCTTTTTGATGCAAACGGTATAGCACTGGTTCATCCTACTCTGACTGGGGAAGACCTTTCGGAAAATGAAACAGTTAAACAAATGTACTTAGGTGAACCCAGTGGTATTATTGAATATCGTTTTGATGATCAAGATCGTTTTATGTATTACAGTACGATCCCTGAAACAGGATGAAAGGTTAGTGCCATTTACATTATAGATCATATGTTCGCCGAGTTATATGACCTAAGAACTAAAATCATGCTGATCTCTATAATTATGATAACGTGCTCAATTGGTGTAGCGTACGTCGTTTCACGTAATATAACTTCACCGATAAAGACATTACAAGCACATATGCAGAAAGTGGCATCGGGTGATTTAACGATAGTAGCAACACATAAATCACGTGATGAAATTGCTGATTTAACAAAAAATTTCAACATCATGATAAATAAGATGAAGACATTAATTAATGCAGTCCAAACATCTGCAGGGGAAGTAAGCGCTTCCGCTCAAAGTTTAAGTGCAATTTCTGAGCAAACCATCGCGTCTAGCGAAGAAGTCTCTTTAGCAGTGACAGAAATTGCAAATGGAACAGTACAACAAGTGGATGATGTGGAAGAAACAAAATATCAAACGATTTTATTATCTGAACAAATCGAAAAGGTCACAAAAGAAACATATCTTATAGAACAGGTTTCGATCAATACTAAAGGTGCAAGCGAAACCGGTAGATCCAGAGTTGAACTACTACAGGAAAAATCGGTCGAGACGAATGATGTTCTTCATAATGTAGAGGACGTAGTAATGGGACTGTCCGAAAAAATATCTGAAGTTCAACATGTGATAGGAATCATTCAAGGCATCTCTGAACAAACCAACTTATTAGCGTTGAATGCAAGTATTGAAGCAGCAAGAGCGGGAGAGCAAGGGAAAGGGTTTGCAGTTGTAGCCAATGAAGTGAGGAAACTAGCTGAGGAGTCTTCCAAGGCGACTGTACGAGTAAATGATACGATAAATGGTATTGTTACCCAATCTGAAAAAGTAAAATCAGAAATTAATCAATCAAAAGAAATATTTCTCTTACAGACCAAGTCCGTGGACGATACAGAAGCCGCTTTCAAACAAGTAGAAGCTTCTATTGAAGAAATTGTAACTTCTTTAACTGCAATTCGAACTGAAGTTGAGACGATGACAAACCAAAAAAATAAAGTTATGGATAGTATTCATAATATTGCTGCAGTAGCTGAGGAAGCCGCAGCGTCAGTGGAAGAGGTTAGTTCAGCAAGTGAACAACAAGTAGATAGCTTAACACAAGTTGCTAATGCAGCAGAACAGCTTAACCAGGCAAGTTCCAATTTATTAGATCTAGTAAGACAATTCAAGGTGAAATAGTTACAACTTGGGACATCATGAAGGGGATGATTAGCGTGACAAAAACGATAGGGAGAAAATTAGGAACCGCACTATTTATTATCTTAATTTTGGTTTTAGGAGTTGGTTTATTATCCAATTGGAGTGCTAGGCAATTAAATGCCAATGTTGAACTTTATTCATCTAGTGTTACTCCTAAGATTGAATATTTAGGGGATTTCAATTACCATTCTGAACGTGTTTTAACTTTAATGCAAAGGCACATCTTATCTAAAGATAGACCTTTCAAGATTAGGTATGAGGAAGAGTTAAACGATAACTTGGCAGAAATAGATGAAATAATATTATTATATGGGGACTTACTTCATACTGAACATGAAAAAGACTTGTTCTATTTATTAATCACAGAGTGGAATAAATTCCAATCAAGTCTTTCAAAAATCCTTCAATACAGTAAAAATTACAAAAGTGATGAAGCTGTCCTTTTATCCTATGATTCTAACGTTATTTTTGATAGAATGCAGGTTCCGTTAGATACTCTATTGGAACTACATAAGGATAAAGGTAAAAATTTGGCTGATAGGAGTCAATGGACTTATCGAATGGTTGTTAGTAATTCAATCATTATGATAAGCATTGTACTCATTGTTTCTATTTTAATCCTATTGTGGTTAATTAAGACCATTAGAGATCCAATACTAGTAATATCAAATCAAGTTCGAGAAGTGGCCAAGGGTAATTTGAACCTGCAACCTTTAGCAATAAGGTCCAAAGATGAAATTGGTACTTTGGGACAAGATATTAATCAGATGACACAAGAGTTAACTACATTAATTTCCAAGATAACAGACACTACACAGCTAGTTGCATCAACATCAGAACAATTATCTGCCGGTACTGAAGAATCTAGTAAAGCTATTTCTCAAGTGACAGAGTCGATCATGGCCATGACTGCTGGATCAGAGGAGCAAGTGAGAGCGAATAAAGACTTAGTAGATGTAATTCAAGAAATAACAAAGGGAATGGAAGAAGGTTCCGCCTCTATTCAGAGAGTGTCCCATTTAGCACAATCAACAAATGAGGAAGCCTTACAGGGAGAGGCAACAATTAAAGAAACGGTGGAGCAAATAGAAAATATCGTATTAACTGTTCAGTCTGTTTCAAACTCTATTCATAATTTAGGTCAAAAAAGCCATGAAATTGTGAAGATCGTGGATATGATAACGGATATTTCAGAACAAACCAATCTATTAGCTCTCAATGCTGCGATTGAAGCAGCTCGTGCAGGTGAGGCTGGAAAAGGTTTTGCTGTTGTAGCTGATGAAGTAAGAAAATTAGCTGAACAGTCAAAGCAATCGGGTATTAATATCAATAACATTGTAGAAACCATTCAAAGGGATGTCCGTGAGGTGACATCGAAGATGGTCGAAGGTGAGAGGGTTACGTTGCTCGGGAAAGACTCAGTTCATACTTCAGGACAAGCATTTCATAAAATAGTAACGATGATTGAAGAGGTTTCATCACAAACACAAGAGGTATCCGCTATTGTAGAAGAGGTAACGGCTAGCACTGTCTCCATAAATAATACTATTGAAACCGTCTCTAACATTTCTCTTCAAAATTCAGCGGGAACTCAAACCATTGCCGCTTCTGCAGAAGAGCAAAATGCATCGATAGAAGAAATCGCTTCTTCTGCAACCGTTTTAAGTGAGATGGCAACCGAGCTACAGGATATGGTTTCTAAGTTTAAAACATCTTAACTATAATATCAGAAAAAGTACATTCTATAGCCGTGTGAAAGGAGGTGTACCCATGGATATAGCCTTAGTATCAATGGCACTCAGCCAAGGAAAAGTACAGCAACAAGCTTCCATTTCTGTAATGAAAAAAGCGATGGGAAGTGCAGAACAACAGGGAGAAGCATTACAAAAATTGATGAGTACTACAAATTCAGTAAACATCCAACATGCAGCACAACCACATTTAGGTAGAAGTATTGATTTGAAATTGTGAAATTCAACGCGGCAGGAATAATATTCTAGATTTCTACTGTTGCTTAAAATTATTTAGGTGTAGGAACTCAGATTGCTAAATAGCCAGTATTATGTTAATGCTAATACTGGCTATTCTTTCACAAAATGATTTAACCAGGACAAAACATTAAGATTGTCAACCAGTAAATATAAAAAAGAGTGTGGTTTGGAGGAAATCTCTTAATCGCACATAAATGAAAAACATGAAACTTATGTTTTAATTCAAACAAGTGGATAAAGTATCCTTAATCAATTGATTAAGGATTATTTTGACTCTGCAAGTGAACTCTCTCAAATGTTTAAGTGTTTATGTACCTTTAGAACCCGGCAACCATTATCAATTCATCTGATACCCTGAATAATAGAACCCTTAGAGGAAATGCTAAAACAAAAACATAAAACAACTAAGGCAGGTTTTGCATTGATGTTTTCACGCCTACAGATGTCTTTTTTAATTATTATGTATACATCTATATCAAATCATGTGTTTATTATTCCTCATTTGCTCACGATTGCCAAGCGCGACTCTTGGATCTGTATCCTAATCGCCTATTTCATTTTTACTCTATGGGGTTTAATACTACTATTTATATTGCGAAGATTAAACCGTCAAAAATTATTTGATTGGTTAACAATAAGAGTAGGGAAAGCTATCGCTACTTTAGTCATTTTCCTTTTTGCTTTATTTCTTTTTATATCTGGACTCGTTTCATTTTACGATGTAATCCAAGTAATGAATATCTATTTTGTACCACAAACGTCCTTATGGTTAATTTCGGCGGTATATCTACTTCTGATAATTCCTTCGTGTATAAAGTCAGGTGTTAAAACAGCCGTTTATCTATCAGCTTTATTCTTGCCTATAGTGTGGCTTTTAGGGATGTTCGTTGCAGTGATTACAATACCAGATAAGTCATATGGATTATTATTACCTGTTTTTTTTAATGGGTATGAACCCATCCTCAAAGGAACTTTACTTGTTTTAGGAGGGAGTGTAGAGCTTATAGTTATATTATTATTACAACACAAATTAGAAAAATCATTTAGTGTTGGTCAATTCCTTATTTTAATAACTATTATAATTTGGCTTACTCTTGGGCCTACAGTAGGTTCACTGACCTCATTTGGCCCAAATTTAGCAAGTAATTTACGGTTTCCAGCATTTGAGCAATGGAGATTGGTTACTTTAGGACCAAAAATTACACATGTGGACTTTTTAGCAGTCTTTCAACTTCTTGTAGGAGCAACAATAAAGATTATCTTGTGTTTCAGTTTATTCATGGAACATTTAGAGATAAATTCAAATCGAGTAAAAAAGATGACTTTAGGATTCATTGCAATTATTTATGCAGTGATTTCATCCCTCCCTGTCAGCGATATAATTATGGAGCAATTTATAACATATAACATATATTTAAATTTTATATTATTTGGTATAGTTGTTTTTCTTTTCATACTTATCTTATGTTTTATACCTCAAAACCAAGAGAAAGGTGTTAATTCAAATTGAAGCATGTAAAAGTTCCAAAACAAATTAACCAACTTCAACACTCTTTAGAAAATGGAACATTAAAAGTAAATGAATTAAAGCAATCTTTTCAAAAGCATTCTGACATAAACTTTATTATTAAAGAAAATCGTAATATTTGTGCTTTTTATTGTGCTGGTATGATAGATCGATCAGAATTGAATGAGTATTTGAATGTCGCTTTTGAATATGCAACAAGACACTATGAGAAGATGGAAAATTGTACAGAATGTAAGGGCGCCCATGAAGAGGAAGAGCCTACTATTAATTCAGTATGTACCATTTCAGAGATGGTTGAAGCTTTATTTTCCGGATATGTTTTATTGTACACCTCTAATCAAAATTATTTTTATAGCCTCGATATTTCAAAGGTTCCACAACGAACACCTGAACAATCAACAACAGATGTTGCTTTAAAAGGTCCAAAGGATGCTTTTACTGAGGATATAAATATAAATATTTCTCTTATTAGAAAACGGATTAAATCTCTTGATCTCCTTAATGAGACCTTTACGTTAGGGACTATTACAAAAACTAAGGTTTCCATGTTATATCTTGATAAAAAAATAAATGAACAAATCGTAAAAGAAGTGATACACCGGTTAGAAAATTTTAAAGGAGTATCTTTAATTAGTGGCGGACAGTTAGAACAATGGATATCAGATAAAACCTTATCTTTGTTTCCTCTTTTCGATTATATTACTAGAGCTGATTTTGTGGTTGAGTGTCTATTAAAAGGCCGATTTGTATTAGTTGTAGACGGATCACCTATAGTTATTATTGGGCCAGCCAATCTATTTCTTTTATTAAAGTCTCCTGAAGATCTTCATTTTCCTTATTACTTTACTGCGTTTCAACGTATTTTGAGGGTTTTTGGTATTATAATAGCGATATTTTTACCAGCATTCTGGGTAGCTGTATCAAGTGTTAATTTATCACAAATACCTTTCGCGTTTTTAATGACAGTAGTGCTATCAAGGGCAGGAGTACCTTTACCACTCGCTGTAGAAACTTTATTAGTTTTAGGGCTTTTTGAATTACTTCGGGAAGCAGGAGTAAGAATGCCAGCTGCGGTTGGACAGACAGTTTCAATCGTTGGTGGACTTATAATCGGTGATGCGGCAATTAGAGCAGGTATTACATCGCCAGCATTAGTAGTAATAATAGCACTAACTGCAGTATGTACATATACATTGGTTAATCAATCTCTTACAGGTACAGTTTCTTTACTGAGAGTCTTTATGATCATACCTTCAGCTTTTTTAGGTGTATTCGGTTTTTTTATTGGAGTCATAGCAATTGCAATCTATCTTTGTCAACTTGAGTCCTATAAAATGAATTATTTAGAACCAGTTGTTACCTTGAAAATAAAAGATTTATTAGCTACACTTCTGATTAATCCTTTTAAAACCAAAGTTTTGACATGGAACGAACTTACAAAGAGGAGAGAATAGGGATGAAACTAACCTCTTTCATATCAACATTAATTATTATTTTCAATTTAATGTTACTAACAGCGTGTGGTGATATTAAAAACATTGAAGATCTAAATTACGTAACCGCAATAGGAATTGACTTTAGGGATGGAAAGTATATTGGGTATGTACAAATGGTTGGATTTCCAAGTGAAGCAGGAAGTGCTGGTGAAGGAGGTGGAGAAGAGGTTACTATGTATGTAGCTTCAGGTGAAGGGAGTACTTTTAATGAATCTCTATTCCAGATCTATCGAACGGCTCAAGAGAGGATTATATGGGCTCATGTAACTTCGATAGTTATTACGGAAGAGGCATTAGCAGAAGGGTTTGAGAATATATTCGATGGGATTACAAGGTATGAGGAGTTTAGATTGACTCCATGGATTTTTGCAACAAAAGAACCTATCGAAGATATCTTTACTACATCTGGTTTCTTTAATCAGGCACTCAATACTATCTTGCATAATCCTACTGATATACACGAACAAAGCTCTATCCTAGCACCCCAAAAGCTTTTTGAATTTGCAAGTAATGTATACGAGCCAAACTATACAGTAAATATCCCCACAATTAAAGTGAATGACACCCAATGGAAAAAAAATAAAAATAGAGAACTGAAACTAGAATATGATGGCGCATTTTTCATGCAAGGAGAGGAGCTTAAAGCTTATTTTCCAATAGACACAATCAAAGGGTACCGTTGGATTTCACCGGATTCTGTTCGTTTAGGAATACCTGTATCAAATCCAGAAGACCCATATTTTTTACTCGTTGTTAAAGACCCTTCAATTTCAACTGATATAATTGGCACAAATGAGAATATTGAATTTGAGTTTAACCTTAGAGCTAAAGGCTATATTGTAGTTAGAGATAAGAATAAGGTGCTTAATTATGAAGAGATGGTTAAAGTCTCCGAAGAAGCCATAAAGAAAGAAATAGAAGATTTATATAAATTAGGTCTTGAGGAAAATATAGATTTCTTCAATCTAGAACACACACTTTATCGTAAAAAACCCTATGTATGGAAAGATTTATCAAAGAGTGGACAAAAGGACAATTTAAAAGAGTTAAAGTTAACAAATATTAACGTTACAATAAATATAAAACACACAAGTGCATCTAAAAATAAGCAATTAAGAACAAAAAATAAATAAAAAGATTAAAGGATAACGCTTCTCAGTGTGATCCCGTTACACCCATCCCTCTAATTAAAGTGGGGATGAGTGTAACATTGAAGTATTGACGCACCTCTTCTTTTAGAAAAGATTTTATAGTACTATAAGACACTAACACTACTGTACAGTTCTTCTAAAATCATCTAATAGGCGACAGCATTTTTACCATCTACATTCACTTATTTATTAAAATTCCTAGAGAAATAAAAAAAACTAAATCTTTCCTAACATCTTGGTACTATTATTAATGCGTTGTGGTAGAAAAATTTTATGAAAACGTCATTCGTTTTATAATTTTTCCTATATTAAATAGATTCAGCTAAATAACTATTTGTTAATTTACAAAGTAGGTGGATTATTATATTTGTTAAGAAATATATTATTTTATTTTTAGTTTTATCAAGTTTTACACTTTTTTCAAGTCTAATATTGCTCATTAGTTTAGCTAAAAAAATATACACTTTTTCCTTTATACTTCTTATTACAATCATTTTAAATCACTATATAATAAGACAGTTATCGAAAAAAGTATTTCTCGATCATTAAGGAAGCGTTTAAATTAATTACTTCTCCCAGGGTGTTAAACCATAATTTGGTGAAAGTTTTCAATGAAAATGTAAAAAATTACACCAGACGATGCTCTATTAACAAAAGATCAATTTGTTTAAAATAATAGAAGGAATAATAAATTCTTGGATAGGATGATACACTTGGGAAAAAAAGTCAACTCCCTCCGATTTAAATGGGTAGCTCTTATCATTACAATTACTAGTTTTGCATTAGTTACAGTTGGAACAGCAAACTATTTGTTTTCAAAAAATAGTTTACTTGACAAATTATCAGAACAATATTTATCGCATGCTATATACAATAGTAAAAATTTAGAGGATTGGATTCAAATTCGTATCGAAGAGGGGACAATGTTACAAAGAGATCCTGTTATGATTAATGGAACATTGGAACAAAAGCTGCAGAGATTAAATGACCAGTATTTACTTAAAGATAAACAGAGTATAGGCATTGCAGAGCTTAATGGAAATTTAACACTAACAAACGGTCAAAAAATCGACGTTTCTATGCGAGAAAATTATCTTAGGTCCTTACAGGGGGAAATTTCAATAGCTGAACCTTTTAAATCTACGTTTTTTAATGAATATATTTTTACAGTCTATGTACCTCTTTTTGATGAGGAAGGGACAGTTACTTCATCTATTGGCTTTGCTTTTGATGCAAATGAAATATTTGAAAAATACTTGCAAGTAAATTCTGTACCTAAAGAAACAGAAGTCATTGTGCTGAATAACAATGGAAGCATCTTATATAATAAAAACAATGCTTTTAAAGACTTGAATTTTTTAGAAATACAAAACTTGCAAAGGAAATTAAAAGCTGATGGGACTGGTACACTATCAATTCAGAACAAGAAGTTTAGCGGTCAAGTGTTTTATACACAATTATATAACCGTTGGCATGTAATTTATGCAGTACCTGAAAGTGTTATCAACGAACCGATTAAAAAGCTGTTCCTTTCAACCCTATTTGTGATTTTAGTTACTGTTACTTTACTAGGCTTATTGATTGTTTTTATATCACATAGCTTAGTAATAAAAAGGCTAGAAGAGATAATAAGAATTACTGGACAAGTAGCAAACGGTCAATTAAAAGTGCCTTCAATACCTACATCAGGAAGCGATGAGTTATCTCTAATCGCAAATTCTGTAAATAAAATGACGAACAATCTAATTAATATATTTGAACCATTTGAAACGATTGTAAAAAGTAATGAATATGCCATGATCGTTACGGATCCTAACTTAAAGATTACTAGCTTTAATGAATATGCTGAAAAATTAACTGGATATTCCGGTGATGAAGTGATGAACAATTTATCTATAGTGGATTTATTGTGTCCATATGAACTCGAAGAACGAGGAGGAGCCAAGCCATTTTTAAAGCTTGTCATTGAGAAACATTTTATTAGCTGGGAGTTTTGTGATAAGGAGCAAAACAGAAAGGCAACTGAAATTAACGTTAATGAAATAGTAACGCAAGAAGGGCTGCTAAAAGGATATGTTTTTCTCGTAAAAGACATTAGTGACTACATTAATCAAATGGTAACCAACGAACGTTTATTAAGTATTGTTGAAAACGCAAAGGATTATATCATTTCTTTTAACAACAATGGGGAACTCCTTTACCTTAATAAAGTTGCTATTGAGTCACTTAACGACGTGGGAACAACACGTGATAAGAAACGGTTCTTAAAAGATTATGTAACAGCATCTACACATACTAGTTTTACAAATGGAATTCAAGCAGCAGCCAAGCACGGTTTTGTTGAAATGGAAACGACAATAACAGGTGCGAAGGGAAATTCCTTCGACGCAAGTATGGTAATAGTATCTCATAAAAACTTTAAAAACAATGAAGTTTATTTTTCAGCCATTATCCGTGATATTACGGCATTGAAGGAAGCACAACGAAAGCAAGATTTAGCCATTGAACAAGTAAAAGAAGCAAACCAGGCTAAAACTCTTTTCTTAGCTAAAATGAGTCATGAAATTAGAACCCCTCTTAATGGAGTGATCGGCTTAGCTGAATTATTACAGAATACGGATCTTCAAAAATCACAAAGGGATTATGTAGACAAGATCACCTTATCTTCGCAAATTCTACTTAACCTAATTAACGATGTTCTTGACTTCTCAAAAATTGAGGCAGATAAGGTTTTGTTAGTTGAAGAAGAATTTTGTATACACGAAATGATCAAAAGACTCAGCTCAACGACAGGAGTACTCCTAAATACGAAACCGATTGACATTATTTTTGATGTGGATAGGCATATTCCTGCTAACCTAATAGGCGATCCATTTAGACTTGAACAAATACTAATGAATTTAGTTCAAAATGCAATAAAATTCACAGAAAAAGGGTTAATTACTCTTACTGTATCAGCACATAAAATCCATGATATGGAGTACGCTCTAACCTTTCAAGTATCTGATACAGGAATTGGAATGTCGAAGTTAGAAATGCAAGGATTATTCCGGGAATTTACTCAAATAGACGAAACGATTAACCGAAGATATGGAGGCACTGGTTTAGGATTATTCATTGTCAAGACATTGGTTGAGAAAATGGGCGGAAACCTTATCGTGGAAAGCGAAAAAGGAAGAGGAAGTATTTTAACATTCCAGTTATTCTTCAAATCGGGAACAGTAAAAAATGAATTACAACTGGCAATGCCTGAAAATACTAATATATTAATAATAGATAAGAACCCTATTTTCGTTGAGCAGCTAAGAAAAATGTTACCAATAACGGTAAATTCTATTTATGTCCCCACGTGGAATAAAGTTAATAAGATTTTAGAAGAGTACGCTTTCACACATTGTATTTTTAATCTAAATCTTGACCATATAGAAATTGAAAAATGGATCTGGCTTTCTATAGAACTAAAACAAAGAAAGATAGATACAATTGGGTATACGAAAATCTTTGAAAAGGAATTATTACTAAATACATTAAAAGGCTCTGTACCTGATCATATAGTAGCTTTACCTTTGAATATAAAAGAGGTATATGAAGTATTACAAAGTACTGAACCTTTAAAACCAACTGAACCAGTCAAGGAAACACCTACAATCAATAAAATATTAATTGTAGAAGATAATTCTATCAATCAAGAAGTTGTTAGAGGCATTTTATCAGATGGTAATTATACCATCGAAGTCGTTGATAGTGGGAAAGATACTCTAAAATTACTAGAGGAAAATAATTCGTTTGACCTTATATTAATGGACATCCATATGCCTGAGATGAATGGTTATGAAACGACTACGAAAATAAAAGAAATTCCTATTTTTAAAACAACACCTATTATTGCTCTAACTGCAGATCTAACCATTTTTTCAGATAATAAACGAGACCTTTTTGATGCATTTATTACAAAACCCATTGATCGTCAGCTTCTCGTTGAAACTATAGAATTTTTACTAAACCGAAATGTAAATCAAGAAAATAATGAGGGCATCATCGACTGGGAAGAAGCTGTTCATAGGTTAGGTGGTAAGTATAAAATCCTTAATAAGTTACTAAAAGACTTCAGGACTGAAAATGAGAGTATTGTTCAAACTATTAAGGAAAAGATAGAAAAAGAGCAATATGAAGAAGCTAGAAAAATAGTTCATACTATAAAAGGAGCTTCGGCTAATTTATCTTTAAAAGTTCTCTATAATCGAGCTAATGAGTTAGAAAAATGTATCATAAAAAGGGATCCTAACATGTTTACATCATTACTTTTACTTCATCTTAGTTTAGAAAAAGCTTTTAAGTATATTGATCTGCATATACCGAGAAATTTTAATAATATTACTCAAAGAAAAGATTAAATTTAACTGGTATTGAACTAACATATCATTTATGAATGGACGGATAGTAAGTGAGAAAAATATTAATTGTCGAAGATGATCGGACCATGGGTCAAATGTTAAATTTGTTTTTAGAAGACGAGGGGTATCAAGTTCAGTGGTGCAGTACTGGGGAAAGTGCAATGATATCTTTAACAAAATTCAAACCAGATATTATCGTTATGGACCTAATCCTTCCTGATATTAATGGTCACGATTTAAGTCAGCAAATTCAAAACCAACATGACATACCCATCATTATGATTTCAGTAGAAACAAAGTCCTCTGAAAGAGTTCTCGCGTTAAATACAGGAGTCGATGACTTTTTGTGTAAGCCTTTTAATATGAAAGAGTTGCAGGCTAGAATAGAAGCTGTATTAAGAAGGGTATCCGCACAAAAAAATATATTCCAAGATGAGTTCATACAAGGAAGCGATGTCGTCACTTCTCCCATAGAACTAGACAGTCAAAAGCGAGTCGTTGATGTAAGGGGAGAGGCTATCGAATTAACAATTTCGGAATTTAAGATCCTTTCCCTTTTTATGAGCAATCCGGAAATCGTCTTCACAAGAGAAAACTTAATTAATAAAATAAAAGGTATGGATAAATTTGTAACCGATCGATCAATAGATGTTCATATCAATAACTTGAGAAAAAAAGTAGAGATAGATCCAAAAAATCCACAACACATAAGAACGGTGTGGGGCGTAGGATACAAGTGGACAAATTAACCTTAATCAATACGATTAAGGTTTTTTCTACTTCTATGCAATTAATAATTTAATAAGGTTTTTTAACAACAACTAGATTCCCCAATTAATTAAACTAACAAAAAATTAATATTAATATATGAAAAATCCTTATAATTATGTTTTAAACTAATTATCACAACCATCTACAGAAGACGAATAAAACCTCATTAGGTTTCCATGTTCTTCACATTTCATAAAACGTTCTTATTATTGTTGTGACCAAAAACTTATAGCGTAAAAAAAATAGTTGCAATCGTTTTCAAAATCAATTAAAGTTAAAGCATAAATTCCGAAACGTTTTGGAGGATCACATGACTACGATCAAAGATATAGCGAAAGCAGCTGGGACGTCAGTGACAACAGTGTCTAGAGCACTTAATGGTCATTCGGATGTAAGCGCTAAAACAATGAAACATATTAAAGAGATTGCTGATCGCTTAAACTACAGCCCTAATGTTGTTGCTAGAAGTCTCGTCATGAAAAAATCCAAGACCATTGGTTTACTTGTTTCAGAGATTAGTAGAGAAGGTGCAAAGGATAACTTTACGTTTGAAGTCTTATGTGGCATTAATGATTGCGCTGCCGAGTATGAGTATGATCCAATTTTATTTAATACGAATACATCGAAACAGCGAATTAAAAGCTACACGCAATTGTGCAGAGAACGTAAAGTTGATGGCGTCATCTTGCAAGGAATGAAGAAAGACGATCCTTATTTAATCGAAGTCGTTGAAAGTGACATTCCATGCGTACTAATTGACATTCCGATAACAGGTAAAAATGTTGGGTATGTCTCAACGAATAACCAACTTGGTGCAAGACGAGCAATTGAACATTTAGTTGAGCTTGGCCATCAGCACATTGGATTTATCAATGGGCATGAACAGGCTTATGTAAGTGAAGAACGTTTCAAAGGCTACAAACAAGCCATTGAAGCAGCAGGATTAGAACTTCGCGAAGAGTGGATAGTAAATGGTCAGTTTTCAGAACGCACCGCAGAATTTACAGCTAAAAAGCTTTTAGCAACTTACCCACAAATTACTGCACTTTTTTGTGCAAGTGACTTAATGGCGTTAGGAGCTGTAAGAGCAGCCAATTCCCTCGGGCGAAAAGTACCCGATAGTTTATCGATTGTTGGCTTTGATGATATTGTCTTGGCACAATACGCATCACCAGCGTTAACAACGATTTCTCAAAACAAATATTTAATGGGGTATCAAGCCGCGAATATGTTAATTGATTTACTAGAAGAAAAAGAAACAAATAAAAGTGTTTTAATAGAAAATCAATTAATGGTTAGAGAATCAACGGCTGAAAATAAATTAAAAGAATGGTATTAAACCATTTTTTAAACCAAATCCGAAACGTTTCGGATTATGCTAAAATATTTTTTTACACAAAAACCGAAACGTTTCGGATGTTTAGGAGGACGTAATGGATTACAGAGTAATAAAGGAAAATGACGTATTTTTATTAACCGATGAGAAAGGAAATATTCCTGAGAATCATTCTTACGGGGCAGGGCTTTATACAAAAGATACAAGATACTTAAGTAAATTTAATGTAAAGATTAACGGAGAAGATCCGGTTTTACTTTCGTCAAATGCCGATGAGAACTATATGGCAACGATCTTACTTACGAACCCGCATATGGAAAAAGACGGTTCCCTCATTTTATGGAGAGAGTCGGTTGAAATTGAGAGAAAGCGATTTATTTTTAACGATGTCGTATATGAGTTATTAAAAATGAAAAGCTATTATCCAAAACCGATTTCATTCCAAGTGAGCGTAGAAGTCGATGTAGATTTCCAAGACATGTTTATCGTTCGCGGATTCCAAAACGGGGAAACAGGTCAACGTACAGGTCAAGAAAAATTAGAAAGCGGCTTACGCTTCAACTATACAGGGGCAGACGACATTCAAAGAGCAACCGTTATTCAATGGGACCAAAATGCTAGCGCTATCAACTTAGAGGGTGAAATTACATTCGATTTAAACCTTGCTCACGGCGAAGAACAAGTCATCGCATTTACGATTGCTCCAGTCGTTGGTGAAAATGTTCCTACAATTGTTCAACCAGAAGAAGCCCTTACACAATTAAAAGCTTCTTACAAACATTGGAACGAAACAACAACAAATATTGAAACAGACAATCAACAGTTACAAAGACTAGTTGATCGAGGCATCGCTGATTTAAGAGTCTTGCTTACCGACCTTGGTTATGGAAAATTTCCAGTTGCAGGATTACCGTGGTTCGCGGTTCCATTTGGTCGAGATAGTTTAATAGCAGCTTTGCAAATGCTTCCGTTTAACTCAGAAGTAGCTAAAGGAACATTAAAGACAATGGCCGCTCATCAAGGAACGAAAGTAGACCCTTGGAGAGATGAACAACCAGGGAAAATCATGCATGAAATCCGCTTCGGAGAATTAGCAAACACAGATCAAATTCCGTTTACACCTTATTACGGAACGATCGACGCAACGCCGTTATTCCTCGTTCTTTTATCAGAGTACATAAAATGGACGGGAGATATCGACTTATTCAAAGAGCTAGAAACCAATATTGAGGCTGCGATTACGTGGATCAATCAGTATGGAGACCGAGATGGTGATGGTTTTGTTGAGTATCATCAAGAGTCTTCAAAAGGCATTGCCAACCAAGGTTGGAAAGACTCAGCTGACTCCATCGTTCATCGTAACGGAGACTATGCCGAAACACCGATCGCTTTATCTGAAGTTCAAGGCTATGTGTACCAAGGAAAAATCGGAATTGCTGAACTCTATGAAACAATCGGCAACACTAGTGCAGCTGAAAGATTAAGAGAAGAAGCCGCTCAACTACAAGAAAAATTTGAACAGCATTTCTGGATGGAAGATCATTCATTTTATGCGCTTGCATTAGATAAAGACAAATCAAAAGTAGGTACAATCACATCAAACCCAGGTCACGTTTTATTTTCTGAAATGTTGAATGAAACGAGAGCGACTTTAATCAGTGATGTATTAGTAAGCGATAAAATGTTCTCAGGTTACGGAATACGCACAATGGGTGAAGGTGAAGCAGGCTACAATCCAATGAGCTACCATGACGGCAGCGTTTGGCCGCATGATAATAGCATGATCTTACTTGGAATGAGTAAAACGAAACACATGACGCAAGCGATGACAGTCATAGAAGGTCTGATGAAATCAGCAGCAAGTTTTGAGTATGACCGTCTGCCAGAATTATTCTGCGGCTACTCCGATCAAGAAGGACGACCAGTAAAATACCCTGTTGCATGTTCACCACAAGCGTGGGCTGCTGGCACACCACTCGTATTCGTTCAAACGATGCTCGGTTTATTCCCGAATTCATTGAACAATACGATAGAAATGAACCCAGTCCTGCCAAACGGAGTGAGTTACTTAAAGGTTGAACAATTAGCTATTGGTAAAGGTTCCATTGACTTAGTTGTTCGTCGCCAAGGGGACGAGTTCCAAGTAGACATTTTAAGTAACACAACAGGTTTTGACATTGCTGTTAATCAAAAAGTTAACATAAACATTTAAACTACAAAAAAGGGGATAAACAAGATGTTTAAAAAGAAAACTCTTGCTTCATTAGGATTTTCAACATTATTAGTTAGTGGATTATTAGTAGGTTGTGGCGGTAGTGATACATCTTCTACAAAAGAAGATACAACAGAAAAAGATTCTGAAAATCAAGAACAAGTTGAAATTACGTTAAGCGGCTGGGGATCATCACCTACAGAGCAAAAATTATTCGAAGAAACATTAGCTTCATTTGAAGAAAAGAACCCGCACATCAAAGTAAAATTAGACGTTATCGCTGATCAGTACATGGACGTTATGAAAACTCGCTTAATTGGCGGACAAGCAGCAGACGTATTTTTCTTAGATGCATTTGAAGCTCCAGCGTTAATGGAAACAGGTGTACTAGAGCCACTAGATGGTTACATCACAGAAGAGTTTGATATCAATGATTTTGAGCAACCATTATTAGATGCATTTAAGCGTGATGGGGCAATCTTTGGGTTACCAAAAGACACATCAACTCTTGCATTATTCTATAACAAAACGATGTTCGAAGAAGCGGGGATTGAAAACCCTCCAGCAACATTTGAAGAGTTACAAGAATTAGCAAAACAATTAACTAAAGGTACAGATGTTTACGGATATGGAATCGTTGCTGACCTGGCAAGAAACGTATTTATTGCTGAGTCAAAAGGTGGAAAAGTGGCAACTGACAACCAAGCTACATTCGGCAGCTCGGAAGTAGTAGAAGCACTTCAACCACTTCTTGATATGCGTTTAGACGATAAATCAGCAGCTCAGCCATCTGAAGTTGGAGCAAACTGGGGTGGAGAGATGTTTGGTCAAGGTAAAGTAGCTATGATATTAGAAGGAAACTGGACATTACCGTTCTTAGCTGAAACATTCCCTAACCTTGATTTTGGTACAGCAGAAGTTCCAACGATCGACGGTCAAAACGGAACAATGGCATTCACAGTAGCTTATGTTATGAACGCACAATCTGAGAAAAAAGAAGCAGCTTGGGAGTTAATTTCTTATCTAACAGGTAAAGAAGGAATGGAACAATGGACGAGCGGTGGATCTGCTTTACCAACTAGGGTTTCTGTAGCTGAAAGTCTTGGATTATACGATGATGAAATTCGCCAGCCATTTATTTCAGGTGCTTCTTACGCAACAGTATGGGCTGATGATACGAACTTACCAATCATTAATAATAACTTTAACAACCAATTTACAAGTGCATTTTTAGGTCAACGTCCTCTCGCTGAAGCATTAGAAGAAGCTGAAAGAGTCGCTAACCGCGAAATTGAATAGTTTATAGTTGAGAAGGGGGGATCTCCTCTCTTCTCACCTTTAAAAGGAGTTGTAGATAGATGCCACAACCAGAAACAAAAGTCTCCAATACGATGAAGAAACAAAAGAAAAGAAAATATACGAAACGTGATTTACGTGAAGCAGGACAAGGATACTTATTTCTTTCCCCGATGATCTTTACTTTAGGTTTGTTTATTATTGCACCGATCCTTTATGCGGTTTTTCTAGCCTTTCATAAAGTAGAATTACTCGGACAAACGAGCTTCACTTTTATTGGATTTGATAACTTCGTCCGCATGTTTGATGATTTCCGTGCAGGGATCGCTTTAAAAAATACAGCGTTTTACGTCCTTATCGTAGTTCCAACTCAAACTGCATTAGCGTTATTCTTAGCAGCAACATTAAATGCAGGAATGAAAGGTCAAAAGTTTTTTAGAATTGTTTATTTCTTACCAACATTAACATCTTCAGCCGTATTAACTTTAATTTTTATGTGGATGTACAACCAAAACGGTTTAATTAACCATATTTTAGCCTTTTTTAACTTACCTACGTACAATTGGATTGGAGATCCAAGTGTCGCTTTAATTGCAATTATGATTATGAATATTTGGGCTACCGCACCATTCTTTATGGTGATTTACTTAGCAGCCCTTCAAGATATACCAGATTCATTGTATGAAGCAGCAGATCTGGATGGCGCCAATGCGATCCAAAAGTTTTTCCATGTTACAGTTCCAATGCTTCGTCCAGTTACTTCCTTTGTTATTATTATGGGGATTATCGGAACGTTTCAGTTGTTTGATCAATCGTATATCTTCTCAGGCGGATCAGGTGGACCTGATAACTCAACATTAACCGTCGTTCTACTGATCTATCAATATGCATTTAGCTCAATGGGTACGATGGGATATGCAGCTGCGATTGCATTTATGTTAGCGTTGATCATCTTAGTTGCAACATTATTGCAAAGAAAATTCTCTAAAGATGAAAAGATTTATTAATATGTATCATAACTTAACATTCGAGCCCCTAATTCGTCTGTGCAACAAAGGAGGACAAGAGATCTTATGAAGAAAAAATTCTCTATAGGAAAATCATTTCTATATGTGGTCCTAGTCGGATATGCAATTGTTACGTTAATCCCATTTCTATGGGCATTGTCTTCATCGTTTAAAACGTTAGAAGAGATTTTAAGCGGTTCAATGAACTTTTTACCGCAAATGTTTACTCTTGAAAATTATCGTCAAATTTTTATAGAGCAAACGCTGTTTCCAAGATGGTTATTTAATAGTGTGTTTATTGCCGTAGTTGGAACAGCTCTTAATCTGTTATTTAACTCCATGGCAGGTTATGCACTGGCACGTATCAGTTTCCCAGGAAAAAAGAGTGTGTTTATTATCGTACTAGCGGTTCTTATGATCCCTGGCCAAGTAACCATGATTCCAAACTACTTAATCTTAAAAGAATTAGGTTGGTTAAATTCTTATCAAGGTATGATCGTTCCTGCCATGGTAAACGCAACATTCATCTTTATGATGCGTCAATTCTTCGTTAACTTCCCGAAAGAACTCGAAGAAGCAGCTGCACTTGATGGTTTAACTCGCTTAGGAACATTCTTTAGAATTGTTTTACCGATTGCCAAACCTGCACTAGCAGCACAAGCGATCTTCGTATTCATGGCATTTTGGAATGACTTTATGAGACCATTGATCATCATGACCGATCAAGAGATGTTCACATTAACGGTTGGATTGAATGCCTTCAAAGGTCAATATGTCACGTTTTGGAACTTTATTATGGCCGCCTCCATGGTGTTTACATTACCGGTTCTGATCATCTACGCGTTCTTTAATCGATACTTCTTAAAAGGAATTTCGTTTAGAGGCGATAAATAAAGGATAATACTAAAAACGTATCAAACAAAAGTGAGGTTCACTAGTAGCCTCACTTTTTTACATATTAAGCAAGGTTTGCATTTTTAATAGGAACCTTACCTAAGCAAGAACATGATACTCGCTAAGAAAAGTAAATCATATCTAAAACTTGATAGATGAATAAAGGTGGAATGACGATGGAAAACAACACAAACAACCATAAAGAACAAATCGCAAAAGCGATGGAATCGGTACTAATTGAGCACGAAAAAGTAAAACAAGATCCTTGGAGGTTGAACTATCACGTGGCAACACCAGCGTTTTGGATGAACGACCCGAATGGATTTATATACTATAAAGGTGAGTATCATTTGTTTTATCAGCATCATCCGTATTCACCTGAGTGGGGTCCGATGTTTTGGGGACATGTTAAAAGTAAAGATTTGATACAGTGGTCGCATTTACCGATCGCACTTGCTCCAAGTGAAGACTATGACGCAGACGGTTGCTTTTCTGGGAGCGCCATAGAAAAAGACGGGAAGTTATATTTAATGTACACGGGGAATGTATGGACAGGCGAAAATCGTGATACCGATTTGAAGCAAGTCCAATGCCTAGCAGTAAGTGAAGATGCGATCCATTTTGATAAGGTAAAAGAAAATCCAGTGATTTCGGAAGCACCTGAAGGAAATATACACCCTTACCATTTCCGCGACCCGAAAGTGTGGAAGCATAACGATTACTATTATTGTGTCTTAGGATCAAAAACAAATGAAGAAACAGGACAAATTCTGCTCTATCGTTCTCGTGACTTAGTTTCATGGAAGTTCATGGCAGTTTCTGCAAAAGGAGAAGGAAACTTCGGCTACATGTGGGAATGCCCAGATATTTTTACATTAGAAGAACAAGAGGTTCTCGTCATGTCTCCTCAAGGATTAACGCCCGAAGGAGATAAATATCATAACCTTCACCAAGCTGGATATGTACTTGGTAAACTCGATTACGATACAGGAGTATTACAGCACGGAGAATTCGAAATGCTCGATTACGGTTTTGATTTTTATGCCCCGCAAACAACGATCGATGATCAAGGTAGACGCATCATGATCGCTTGGATGGCGATGTGGGAAAGCGAAATGCCTGAACAAAAACAAAATTGGGCCGGTGCCATGACACTGCCTCGTCAACTCGTATTAGAAAACGGAAAGATCAAATCAAAACCTGTACCTGAAATTACAAACATTCGCGGGAACCAAGTAAATTACAAAAATCTAATGGTCGAAGGAGAAGTCGCCTTTAAAGAAGTTGACGGCAATTCATTAGAATTAGATGTCTACATAAATGCAAACGAAGCTTCTCAATTTGGCTTAAAGCTGAGAATGAATGAAACTGGCGAACAGTATACCGAATTAAAGTATGATGTAAACAGTGGGGTAATGATCTTTGACCGAAACCAAGCCGGTTCTGGGCCTGGCGGTGTAAGAAAAGCTCCTGTCCAATTAATTAACAATGCACTTCATTTACGAATTTTTATCGATAAATCGTCCGTCGAAGTTTTCATAAATGACGGTGAAAAGGTGATGACAGGAAGAATTTATCCCGATGAAAATTCAACTAGCATCCGCTTTTTTTCCGACGGCCCCTGCCAGTTGACTCATTTAAAAAAATGGGATTTGAAGCACAGTATGAATTATATGGAAAAAGAATAAAACATAAGAAGAATAACTGGAGCACAGGTTGAGCCTGTGCTTTTTTGTTTTTTGTAGTAATGAACATACTGCAGAGCTCTACTAATTATGGAACAAGGGAGCCATCCAAACGAATTACAAACCTACAATTTCTAACAACAGGAAGAAATGAGCCATGTACAACAGTTTTGAACCTGTTTTCTCCAATAACAGAAAGAGACGAACCATATATTTGAGTTTTAAACCAACTATTTCCAACAATAGCCAGAAGTGGGCCATATATTCGAGTTATGAACCTGCTTTTTACAATAAATGGAGTAAACGGGCCATACATTCAAGTTATGAACCCTCTTTTCCCAGTAACAGGAAGAAACAGGCTATATGCTGATGGCTATCCCATTAAAAATGAGAAACAATCAAAAATTAGTTATTATTTCCAAAAGCATGAAAACTTTTAAATTCTCAATCGTAAATCCAGTATGAGATGAATTAAGGTGGAAAAATTTGCATACAACCTTTTAGTTTGCATACGAATGAAAGCAGGTATCATTGAAGAACTATTTTCTATTCATTAGAAGTACTACATACAGCCTTTTTTAGTTTTATACCGTTCAACAAGTGCTAAGACTCCACTTCAAACCTCTAGGCTATTTGGGAGAAAAACACAGACAAAGTTCGCCACGTCCACAATGTCTCTGTGACCCAAATCGAGTAGGCCTCTGTAACAACCCGATTGGTTCATCTAATTTTAAGTGGGGGTGAAGAAAACGAACACTCAAGAAGTTTTCACTTTATAAAAATCATAGTTTGGGAGGTTTTTTAAAATGACCGTTGTAGTATTTCTTTCTTTTCTAATCCCGATCTTAATTCTTGCTGCGATTGGCGGCGTGATTTGGTGGTTCTGGATGAAGTTTCGTTATAAAACGGCGAGGTCGAATGAAGCGTTAATAATTGCTGGGCCCAGATTAGGTGATCCGAACAAAGAAACGAATATATTTACCGACAATGAAGGGCGTTCCATGAAGATCATCCGTGGTGGGGGCCATCTTCTCAAAATGCATCAAACAGCAACTCCCGTTGATTTAACTTCTTTTCAATTAAAGTTAACAACACCAAGAGTCTACACATGCGGCGGAGTGCCTATTGTCGCTGATGCTGTGGCGATGGTTAAAGTGGCAGATACATTAAGAGGAATTGCCATCTATGCTGAACAGTTTCTCGGTAAAAAACAAAATGAAATTGGCGACGAAATTTCCGAAGTACTGAATGCTAACCTTCGTGCGATTTTATCGAAAATGACCGTAGAAGAAATTAACGAAGACCGTGAAAAATTCAACGATGAAGTAACAAAAGTAGCCCAAAAGCAGTTAGACGACATGGGTTTCAAGATTACTTCTTTAGGGTTACAAGATTTACGTGACGCCGACCCTGAAAATGGATACTTAGAAAACTTAGGTCGTCCTCGAATTGCTGAAGTTCGAAAGCGCGCTGAAATCGCTGAGTCCAATAGCGATAAAGAAGCACGAATTCATAAAGCAAACAATGATAAAGAAGCGAAAGAACAAGAATTCCAACGTAAAATCGAAATTTCTGCCGCACAAAAAGCAAAAGACCTGAAAGATGCAGCGATAAAAGAAGAGACCGAACGAGCAAGAGCAAAATCCGAACAGTCGTACCAGTTAGAAAAAGCAAAACTCGATAAAGAGGTTCAAGAAGAAGAATTACAACTTCACGCACGCAAAAGAGAAGAAGAACTTCGTATTCAACACCTTGAGCGTGAACGTGCAGTAAAACTAGAGGAAGAAGAGGCGAAAGTACGTAAAGCGAAAGCAGATGCTGATTTTTACGAAACGACGAAAAAAGCGGAAGCCGATGCAGAACGAGCGCGGATTGAAGGGGAAACGAAAGCAAAAATCAAGCGAGAAGAAGGTCTTGCTGAAGCGGAAGTTATCCGTAAACGAGGGGAAGCAGAAGCCGAGGCGAAGCGATTACTCGCTGAAGCGATTGCAAAACATGGAGAAGTGATCATTATTGAAAAATTAATCGAAATGTTACCACAGTTTGCAGAGTCGATTTCAAAACCATTATCCAACATTGAATCCGTTAAAATTATCGACACCACTGGAAATGGAAACGGTGTTTCTTCCTACAGCAAAAGCATCACGAACACGATGGCACAAGTGCAAGAACCTTTAAAAGAATTAACAGGAATCGATATTTCAAAATTGCTCACAGATCTCGTGAACAGAGGAAATACCCATACGGTCGTTCGCACAGAAACCGCACAGCGAAACGATAATCAAATCGCCGCAGCGGAAGCCGCAGCAACTGAAACAATTACAACGGATGAGACAAAAAGCAATGAGTAAGTTTGGGTAAAAAAATGAAGCACTCAACTGAAGAGAAAAGGTTGGGTGCTTCGTGTAATACCGCCATATATATTATAGAATTCACCCAAAATAAAAAGCTCCTCCCACAAGGGGAGAAGCTATACTTTTAAGCTAAATTACGCTTTGTTAACGTTAGTAGCTTGAGGTCCACGTTGACCTTCTTCTACGTCGAAAGTAACTGCTTGACCTTCTTCTAAAGTTTTGAAACCTTCACCTTGGATAGCTGAGAAGTGTACGAATACGTCGTCTCCACCTTCAACCTCGATAAATCCAAAACCTTTTTCTGCGTTAAACCATTTTACTGTACCTGTGTTCATGTGTGTTTCCTCCTAGTGCTTTGTTGCACAATATATTACTATCCTTGCCGTCATACTCATTCAAGACAAAATAACTCGTTGGTATTTGTACTTTCAATCATCATATTCCGAACAACAATAATTAAATATAGTATAACACATTCAACAATAAAATAAAAATACTTTTTTAAAAATAATTTGGTAAAGCTTAAAAAAAATAAAGGATCAATAATTCAATACCTATTATTACAAGGAATACAAGATCTTTTGTATAAACCAAAGTGAAAAGTAAATTCTATTAATACTTGAATAATCAGGAGGATGATCGAGTGGAATCATATGAAATCAAACACATGATTATTGACGACGACTTTGAAGGGGATCCGTCGGTTACCGCTGAATTTACTTATGACGATAAAGATTACAGCATTACATTCCATAAAACAGACATGGAATTAATGAATTCGTGGATGTTCGCAAGCGATACAACGCTACCAGCGAATTTACCGGATGCAATGATCGAATCAATTCGTGAGGATATTAAGAAAAAGATGTAGTATTATAGACGAAGGGATCTAGTCATTGAGACTAGGTCTTTTTTTAAGTGAACCACCTTCTGTTTACACCTTGTAAAACAAGGCTGTTTTCGTAAACTTTGTTGCTTTTGAACCGTTTTCGCTTTACGCACAGTGTGAAGAACCAAGCATCCGCTTGGCTACGGTCAAAAGCAAGGATCAACAATCTTTGAGAAAAGAGCCTAAAACAAAATGATTTATTTAGTCACCTGATTGTAATGGTTTAAGTTAATACGAACATATACTATACTTAGGACAAGCCGACCTGAATATAATGAACAATCATTAGTATAGAGGATGATCACATGGACGAAAAAATCATAATTGTAGAAGGTAAAAACGACCGAAAGCGAGTGCAGAAGGTTTTGGATGAGGCTGTCGAAATCATTTGTACGCATGGAACATTAAGTGAAGAGAAGCTTGAGACACTCATTTTACCTGTGGAGGATCTCGATGTCTATATACTTGTTGATGCAGATGACTCTGGAGAAAAATTACGAAGGCAGTTGAAGCGAGAATTACCAAATGCCACTCATTTGTATACTGACAAAGATTTTGGACAAGTGGAAACAACCCCATTTGAATACCTTGCTGAGGTGTTAGGTGAGTATTTTGAAGTGAAACGTCCTTTTTTAAGCACCGATCTTGAGAGATTTTAAGCTGACATGCCTTTTATTGTGTATTGTATAACGTATTAGTGGTAGGCTAAACAAACCGTGGCTCGTATTGGGGCGTCTTCTTAGTTTATTGTCCGATTTCACAATTTATTGTCCGTTTTGAATTTTTATTGTCCGATTTCACGATTTATTGTCCGTTTTAAATTTTTATTGTCCAAATCATCTCGTTTATTGTCCAAATTATGTCCAGCCCATAATTCTTCTCATACAACGAATGCTCCAATCCATTTTCAAAAGAAGGCACTCGTTCAATAAAGCCTACAAGGCCAGCTAGTAAGGAGAGTAACCTCCAATTAGCTGGCCTTGATTACTTACCTACTAAGCCTTCGATCTCCATCGCCTCGATGCTGCCTCACTAATATAATTCCTATCGCAAGCACGAGTATAAATTGTCCTAAATGGCCAAGAAGGTAAAATTCTTTTAAGTAAATAACACCTGTGAACACAAGTAGGTCACGGACCATAAAGCCCGCCATAGAAAGGAAACCGACCGCATAAATTTTGGCGTCCGTATTTCTTAAAAACACACGAATGACAATCGCTAGAATTAAAAGCACCTCAAAGCCCGACAGCTTTTCAAAGACCCCTTTCGTCATCGTAAAATAATCAGGATTAATGACTGAAAGTGTAAAAGCAATTACCGCTAACACCAGGTGAATCTGCCATAGGCGACGAACCCATTTCTTATACCCCGGACCAAATAGCTTATCGATAATCAGAAAGTCGAATGCAGACCGGAAAAAGACCGCGATCTGAAAAACATAAATCCAGACGTACGGAACATCGATAATGAATTGCTTTGAGCCTGTGATACTAAATGAATACAGTGCAGCACAAAACGTCATAGCTGCATAGGCCAAGTAAAGAACTGGAAACCGCTTGATCATAAAAAAGACCAAGGCAAGCACCGTAATAAAAATCTGGATCGCACCAATCACGATTTTATCAAAATCGTCTCTAATCATTTTTGTTAAATAAGAGGAGTGCGAACCCGCAGACACCGCACCTGACACACCGATTAAGTTCCCGTTTGAATACGAGCGAATTATAATTTGATCAGAGGCAACTGTTGGATCTAGCTCGATAAAATGACGGCGGTTATACCCTTTATAAGTAACCGTATCAGTTTCTGGGATATTCCCATATTGGTAAATCAATTGGTCTCCTTGATAGACTTCAAATGTACCGTACATAAACGAAATAAAAATAGCAGGATCTATCCAGGCGCCCTCAGGATAGGTATTTCGTAAATAGAGAATGTCACGATCCTCTCGAGGCTCATCAAGTTCTTTCACATTTTCAGTTGGCATCCAGCCTGTGTGCGGAATGCCAGAATCCGCTTCGACCGATTTAACCCATTGGTATTCCCAGCCTTGCTCCATTCTTTGCAATGAAGTAGAAGACGCATCTCCTTGACTGTTTGCTGAATACGTAAAGAAGATCGTGTTACTAATCAATAATAAAAATAAAATAAGTACAGCTTTTGCCTTCATAGTTTCCTCCGATAACTTCTAAAGATCGCACGACGAACATTCGCTCGCATTAAAAGTAATATAGTACTTCTCTAAAATAACGCAGAAATCAAAAAAAGAGAATGGTTTCTTCTCATTTTATTTCAGAACCTCGTCCATTCCTAATTATTGCCTTCAAATGGTGCTTATACTAAAATAGGGAAGGATATGAAAAAAGATGAAATGAAGGAGAGAATAAATGGATTCAGTAACTCATGCGTTATTCGGATTAACGATTTACGGTGCAACGAATAAAGAAGAAATGCCTAAAGAAGTGAAAAAGTCAGTATTTGTTGCGGCTGTCGCCGGTAGCATGATCCCTGATATTGATGTGGTCTCTCAACTTTGGGATACAGAAGGCATGTACCAAATGTGGCACAGGGGAATTACCCATTCGATCTTTTTAGTGCCAGTCTGGGCGTTACTCATTTGGCTCGTCTGTTTTCTCATTTGGAAAACGAAGGACAGGCGAATATTTTACATCGCTGCACTTGCCGTTTTTATACATAATACAAGTGACATTTTAAATGCGTGGGGAACAGGCTATTTTGAACCGTTCTCAGATGCAAGACTAGGATTTGGTACGATACCGATTATTGACGTTGTCATTTGGCTCATCATGCTAACAGGCTTCCTTGTTGTAAAAATAAAGAAGGCAACCCCGCATAAAGTGTATAAAATCGTTTGGGTCTTCATCATTGCACATATTTTGGTCCAATCGGTGCAAGGGTATATCATTTATCAATCGACAGTTGACCAGTACGAAGAACAAGCCTTAACCGCACGATTTATCCCCGGTCATTTTAAAATCGCCGGCAAGAACGGACTGGAAGTAGAGGTCTTGCAAGGTACCGTTTGGGGTGGACTTGAAGTAGTCGATCAGATCACGTCTCACGATGAGACAAACTTAGATATTTTATTCCTCGAAAACCCAAGAGCTAAGACGCTCTATCAATGGTCGCCTTTCGTCGTTGTCGTCGATGATGAGGAAAAACTAGGAATTTACGATCCTAGATTTTTCAGAATGGGAGTACCGTTCTTATATGAATACATTTATAAAGAAGATGTACAAGTAGAAGAATAATGGGTCAAATAATCAATCAATAATGAAGAAGTCCTCTCCAAGGTGAACTGTACCCGTAAAGTTAGATTAATTCTAACTTTACGGGGTTACCTCAGTTCCATTTCTTAAAGGGGACTTTTCTTGCTATTTTTTCACGGTTTGATCGGTTTTTTTATTACTTTGAACAATGAGCATCGTAACGAGGTAGAGAAACGCGATAATATTCATCGTGAACATCAGATAATCGTAATTAGATGCGGTCTGTTCAAAAATATATGTAAAATACCGAATACAATTGATCATTAATACAATTAGAAAACCGAGTGCTAAATAACTACTTTTCATGGACGACCTCCCATAACTTCCTTTCAGCGGCGCCTTATGCCATACATTATTATTACCAATATATAGAATTTTATATAAGGATATATCCATAAAAAAAGGAGAAAACCATGATTGAAATTCGCAAAGCTAAATTTGAGGATCGAACCGAAATCCTAACGATTTACAATGAAACGACGCTCGATTTATTAGAAAAAGACATTAAGCAATGGGATTACCCTTGGGAACCTGAAGTCATACAAAAGGAAATAAAGAAAAACCAAGCTTATGCCGTATTATTCAATCGTACGTTCGTGGGCTCGTTTTGTATCAGTCCGTTAAATAAATTAAGTACGTTACGCATAGATCCTGAAGGTGTTTATTTATCTAAAATTGCTATCCTGCCAGGCTATCAAGGGAAAAACTTAGGTTCAGCGGCCGTCCAATTTGCCTGTTCTTTTGCTAAACAGCGAAATCTAGCGTTATACTTAGATTGCTGGGCCGGTAATAAAAAGTTGAAAGAGTTTTATTCGGGTAACGGCTTAGAATACATAGGAGATTTTCCAGAGGAAGATTATTTTATTAGTATATTTAAACATCAATGAAGCAGCTATGGAGGAAAACAAATGATTATTGCACTTGATATGGACGGAACCTTATTGAACTCAGATGGAACAATTAGTGAACGAAATAAACAGGTCATTAAGAACCTTCAAGACCACGGCCATCTGGTAACCATTGCAACCGGTCGAGCATACAAAGATGTGAGTCGTCAGTTAAAGGAAGCAAAACTTGAGTGTCCCGTTATTAGTCTAAACGGAGCAGGTATTACCTTACCAGACCATACGATGCTCGGTAGTGAACCGCTAGATAAAATAGAACTCACACCCGCTCTTGAATGGACAAAAGAGCAATATGATTTGTACTTCGAAATCTATACGGACGATGAAGTATTTGCAGGGATCCATAATCTTGAGCACTTAGAGAAGATCGTTACTCAATTTGCCGAAAAAGCAGGCGGTGAGTCAGGGGACGGGATGAATGATTTATTGAAAATCATTCAAAAACAATTTCAGCAAGCAGCCGTCACTTTTATTGAAGACATTTCAACCATTTGGACGGAAGAACGTAAAACCATCTATAAAGTTCTTATTTTCTCCTTAAATAAAGTGGCTTTAAAGGAAGCTTCTACAGTTTTTTCCGGAATTTCGGGTGTAACGATTACTTCATCACATCCAAACAATATTGAAATTAACAATGAGCGAGCTACAAAAGGGCGGGCACTCACAAAACTTGCGTCCCATTACAATGTCGACCTTAAAGACACAATCGTCATGGGAGATAGTTACAACGACTTATCGATGTTTAATGTTGCCGGGTATGCGGTCGCTATGGAAAATGCAGCCCCGATTTTAAAAGAAAACAGCGATACCGTAACTAAAACAAATGACCAAGACGGAGTTGCCATTTTTCTAGAAACATTGCTTGAAGACATTGTGAGGTAGACCAAAAACAACCCAGTTTCGATGCCAGTTATTGGATCTGTGTTGTTTTGGTTACTATAATTGTCATTTTTGATATTTAATTCTTTACACTTTCAATACATTTCTTCTTAACCTACCCGTGTTATAATGTAAAAAAAGAAAAAACGGAGTGATGATTATGGAAGATACTTTGAAGAAAATTCTTGCCGAGCTTCAAAAAGTTAATAACCGATTAGATGGCTTGGAAAATGGACAGCAAGTGCTGATGAGGGATGTTTCGAGTATTAAAGATAATCTTATCAGTGGTTTAGGACCATATTTTGAACGTATAGAGAAACATATAGATGAAAAAACATATGAATTAAAAGATACTTTAGAAGACCAACAGCGAGTAATCGATACTCTATCAGCTCGTTCAATTAAACATGAAAGTGAAATAAAAGCTTTAAAGGAATGCTAAATAATCAATAAGGGCCTCTATAAGGTTTCTTTTTTTTGTTCTCCAAATGATATTTGTATTTAAAAGGGTACAGGTTTGACTAAAATTTAAGGACAAAGGGAACCCACCGTAACGAGGGGTTCCCTTTGTCCTTAAAATCAACAACATTATTTAGCATAGCTAATCGATTAATAAGCTCTTTCATATTGGAATGGAGTAAGTGGTTTTTTATCCAATAGAAGGGACGCATCGTTCGCCCAATGTGGATTTTTAAGCATTCCACGACCAACTGCAATCAGGTCAGCTTGCTCGTTTCCGAGTACAGCTTCCCCTAAATTTGGATCGTCTAATTTCCCAACTGCGATCACAGGCGCACCCGTTTCTTCCTTAATTCTTGAAGCCATAGGTACTTGATATCCAGGGTGTACACCAGGTCGTCCAGTAGAACCGATTGGGCCTTCACCACCAGAAGTGATATGGAAAATATCCACACCAGCCGCTTGGAAGCGTTTCGCCATTTCAGAACTGTAATCTAAATCATAACCGCCATCGACATATTCAACAGCCGAAATTCTCATCACTAGTGGCATGTTTTCAGGCATCACACTTTTCGCGGCTTTAATCACTTCTTCTCCAAATAAAAACTTATCTTCCCCGTATTTATCGCTTCGTTTATTTGTAAACTCAGAAGCGAATTGGTGAATGAGGTAGCCGTGAGCACCGTGGAGCTCAACTGTATCGACCCCAGCTTTTACAGCACGTTCCACACCATCTCGAAAAGCAATTACCATTTGTTCTGCTTCTTCGGTCGTTAATTCATGCGGAGTTTTAAATTGATCATTAAATGCGATCGGGGAGCAAGAAACTGGATCAGGAGCATCTTGCGCTTTACGACCCGCATGACCAATTTGAATACCAACTTTTGCGCCGTATTTATGACACTCATCCACAATGCGTTTGAAAGCTGGAATATGCTCGTCACTCCAAATCCCTAAACAATGATCAGAAATGCGACCACGTGCTTCAACATTCGTCATCTCAATAATAATAAAACCAGTTCCGCCAATCGCACGACTCGTATAATGAATGAAGTGCCAGTCCGTCGGAATACCGTCTTTATCCGTCGCTGAATATTGACACATTGGTGGCATAACGACACGATTTTTTAACTCAAGATCCCTATATGTAAATGTTTCAAATAGCTTGGACATCATTTCGCCTCCAGATTTTCATTTTTTTAAAGCTAGTTTAATAGTATAGGATTTTTTGAAGTTGGTCGAGCGAGAGCGCTCCATTTTGAAAGAAATAAGGTGAATGTTCAACACATGTCTAACCATAAGAAACAACAACAGTCATTACAATTGCATTCTTCTAGTTAGTTAGATAAGATTATCGTTGTACATAAAATTGAAAATGAAAGAAAAGAGGAATACAGATGATCCAACGTACTGTACTAGTAAAGTTTGCTGACACCACAACACCAGAACAATTACAAGAAGTGGTCGACCGTTTCAAAGCCTTAAAAAACCACTTAACGGGCATTGTCGATCTTCAAGCCGGCCTAAACATTTTAGAGCGCAATAAAGAATACCAAGTCGTATTAATGGTACGCTTTGAAGACCAAGCTGCATTAGATGCTTATGTGGCAGACCCTGAGCACCAAGCCGTTGCCGCTTACATTAAAGAAGTAGGACGAGTCGACAGCATCGGCGTAGACTTCGAGCTGTAAGAACTAGGAGGAAGAAACCCTGACATTGGGTTTCTTTTTTTATTAGGGAAACGATGGTTTAACATCAATTTTATCCAAGGTAAAGGGTACTCTTAAATCAAATTAACAAGCCTATACTACACAAAAAAACAACTGCCCTCAAAACGGACAGTTGTTCTTCCTTCGTTTATCGTTGTTCTAAACGTTTAATTCTTTCATCTAAATCGGGGTGAGAAGAGAACAGGCTCATCACGCCGCCTTTTCCATTGATTTTCATCGTTTGAATCGCAGAATCATCTGTGCGATCGTTCACATTTGCGCGCTCTACATACGCCTTTAATGAACGAAGGGCATGAGCCATTTTGTCGCGTCCAGCTAAATCTGCTCCCCCGCGATCCGCATGGAATTCGCGGTAGCGTGAGAACGCCATAACCACAAGGCTTCCAAGAATTGAGAATAAAATTTGGAAGATAATGACCGCAGCAAAACGGACGATCATTTGCATTTCCGAACGAACTAAACGTGATACGAGAATTGCAGCGATTCGAGCAAAGAATACGACAAATGTGTTCACGATTCCTTGCAATAAAGTCATTGTTACCATGTCACCATTGGCAACGTGGGCAACCTCGTGGGCAATAACGCCTTCAACTGCATCATCATCCATCACATTTAATAATCCAGATGACACGGCAACTAACGAACGCTTTTTCGAAGGCCCTGTAGCAAATGCATTCACTTCAGGTGAGTTATAAATCCCAACTTCTGGCATGTGGGTTAAGCCAGCAGCACGTGATAAACGGTGAACTTTTTCAACAACACTGCGTTCTTGTGGTGAAAGTGAACCGTTTAGGTCAAGGACTTTGACGTTCATCATCTTTTTAGCCATCCAACGGGACATCGCTAACGAGATAAAAGAACCCGCAAAACCGACAAGTAAACTAAAGACTCCTAAAGCAACAAAATCAATTCCTAAGCCTGGGCCTCCTGTTTCAAATGATCCCCCAATGTCTGTAAACGTCGTGATGATTGACCAGACGATGACGATAGTCGTCATAACTAGAATGTTCGTTAAAAGAAAAAATAAAATTCGTTTCCCCATCATAAGCCTCCATTAAAATAGTATCCTTAGTTATTTTACCATTATCTCAAAAAAATAGAGAAGTAATTTGAAGCTAATCCTATAAAATTAATCGGTTAAATCTATGTTAACATATAGTAATGCTAAAGCACGAATGAAAATACATACCCTATAATAAAGAGACAACTAACAAAACCTACTTAATTAATTGGTAAAAATTGAAACCTAGGTCATTTATAATCGTATAGTAAGTATATAGTCATTTTGGTAGAGGAGGAACGTCATGATACAGTTCACTGAGGTTAATAAGCAATATGGCGATCGCATCGCCTTGAGAGGTATCAATTTACATATAGAAGACGGCGTTTGTTTTGGCTTAATTGGTCCGAATGGGGCGGGTAAGTCCACGTTAATGAAAATCTTATGTAACATTCTTGGAGATTATAAGGGGGAAGTGTCTATTTTCGGGCAAACGCTGCAAAAAGATAATATTGAGATTAAGAGACGAATTGGTTATGTCCCACAGGATCTTGTTTTAGAAGAGAAGTTAACAGGGTTAGATAATTTATCTTTTTTTGGTCGTATTTATGGACTGACAGGCAAGCCATTAAAAGATCGAATGGATGAAGTCCTACAAAAAGTTGGCCTATTGGATCGAAAAAAAGATGCGGTTTCTTCTTATTCAGGTGGAATGAAACGACGCTTAAATATAGCGTGTGCCTTGCTCCATGAACCAGATATCATTATTTTAGATGAGCCGACAGTCGGTGTTGATCCGCAATCGAGAAATCATATTTTTGATATCATTACCGATTTAAAAAAAGAAGGAAAGACCGTCTTGTATTCTAGTCATTACATGGAAGAAGTCGAAAATTTATGTGATCAGATTGCTCTTATTGATCAAGGCGAAATCGTTGAAAGTGGTTCCATCCGAGAATTATTAGTGAAATACTCCACACCATCGATCTTTATCCAAGGAATCGGTGTGGAAAAAGAAGATTTAGTTGCTTTTGGTTCCGTCAATGATGTGAAAGACGGCTTCAAGATTAACACATCGGAACCGCTTCAAATGCTTGAACAAATCGCTGATCTCTTTTTAACAAAAGATGTACAAATTGAACGGCTTGAAATTACTAGACCTAGTTTAGAAGATATCTTTTTATCTCTAACCGGTTCATCGTTAAGGGATTGAGGGGAGAATACATATGATCTGGAATATTATTAAAATGGAATTTAAAAAACAACTAAAGGATAAAAGCTTCTTTTTCTGGTTACTCGGTATGCCGATCCTCTTTATCGTGTTATTCTCATTTATTTTCGGAAACATTGATAGCATAACGTTTAATGTTCATTACGTCGATGAAGACCGCACGGAAATGTCGGAGCAATTTCTAACGATAATTGAAGAAGCTGATGTATTTGAACTTCATGAAGAGTCGAACGTCGAACTAGCCGTTGAAGAGATTAGGAGCGGCAATATTACAACACTCGTCTATATACCGGAAGGCTTTGAAGAACGGATGTATGCAGGGGAAACCAATTTTATTGAATTTCACTATGACTCCTTGAAACAGGATAGCGTGAACCCAGTACATAACTTGGTTGAAAATATCTCCTACTCATTCCAACAACAGAAAATTGAACAAGTACTAGTGGATCACGTTGAAAATGATATGCAGCGAGCGGCACTGCTCGAACAACCGTTTTCAATCCATGCACAAGAACAGCAATCGGAAGGCGTTAATGCAATTACCCAAATCGTTCCTGGCTATGCGGTCATGTTTAGCTTTTTCATTATCATTTCAATGGTCAATTCATTTTTAAAAGATAAAGATCATGGTATGCTCGCGCGTTTAGCGACAACACCAATGAACAAATACGAGTATTTACTAGGAAAGTGGTTCACGTTTATTATTATCGTATTTATCCAGATTTGGGCACTTCTTGGATTTGGGTATTTCGTCTATGACTTGTATTTAGGGAATTTGCTGGCGATCGCAGCATTATCATTTGCCTTAACCTTAACAACAACAGGAATTGGGCTGGCCATCTCTTTAATTTCAAGCACTGAAAACTTCGGTATTATCGTCACACAAGTTCTAGCCTTAGGTGGAGCCATGCTTGGTGGACTATGGGTGCCGCTCGAACTAATGCCTGACTTCATGCAGACAATGGCACTATTCGTCCCGCAATATTGGGCACAAAGCGGTTTCCAAGACATCATGCTCAGAGAAGCAGGTGTTACAGATATTTATGTATCCATTCTCGTTTTGCTAGGAGTAGCCGTGGTTGGATTGTTATTTGCCGCGAAGTATTATAATAGGTACTTAAAAGGAGCAAAAAGTTAAAAACGTCCCTTGCTTACCATCACTAAAGAAGCTCATTCGACAGGCATCACAGCCTGTAAGAATGAGCTTCTTTTATATTGAAAAACTACTAAACCAATTGATTAAAACGCCCCTGAACCGCCGCCGCCTCCACCAGCACCACTTCCAGAACTAGTTGACCCGCTACTAGAGGTAGAACTTGTGCTTGAACTTGTCGTATGACTTGCTGTTGTAAAGTTTGTCACGGCTACTGATCCAATAGATGTCATCGTTATCCAGTCGTCAGTTTGATCATGATGACTGGAAGGACGATTTTTAAATGCGGTTACTAATTCATCATTCTTATTGCGTAACGATTTTTCATGAATACCTAATCCGTAGATGTAAGCCCGCATGCGTTCATCTTCTGACCAACTTTGCCAATCGGACTGCGTTAAATGTTTATAGTTCACTCGAAATTGTTTCCATTCATACACAATCTTTGCTCCTTCGTACGTTTTTGGTCGATACGCAAGAGCATAAAGAAGCGTTGTACAAAAAAGAGAAAGTGAAACGATAAACGCAAGTACCAAGTCATAGACTGGAAATAGAATAAGGAATGGGAACAAAATCAGGCTTGAAAAACCAACCCATATTCGATAACTCTTTTTATTTTCATAAAAATCGTGTGTTTGAATTTCTTCCTTTACTGCTTTTTGCCAATTCGTTAAATCCGTATGGTAACGATCATGATTTTTTTCATTTTTCGTATAGCTTTTTAAATCACTAAAGCGAAAATGACCGTCTTTTCCAACGGTATAGAATAACCAGTTGATAAGCAGTCTTTCGTGGTGTAGTGTACCTTCACGATGTACGACCTCAAAATGATCATCAGCCACTTTTGTTACATAACCTTGGCGAACTAAATCAAGTAAGGCAGATGCCAGCGCTTGGGGGGAGAAATGATTATAACTAGTAAAAAGGATAGTTGCCGGCAGACTCATGACCTGTTCAGGTAAAGCATTAAGAACCTTCATTTCACGTCGGATTGCTGAATGTTTAGCTCTTACTTCTAGCATACTTTTTACAATTAAAAAGATCAGGATGAACGCAAAAGCGGGAAGAGCAATTCGTGCGATAGAAGAGAGGGTTTCTCCTGTTTTTATTTTCGACTCCGCTGTGGCCAATAAGTTTTCCTGTTCGTTCAATAATTGATCTTTGATAGGTTCCGTTGAAGCTACCCGTGCATCACTAAATAATTCCGCATTGTATCCGATACGAATATCCCCATTTGTTCTTCTTGGAACGGCTCCAAAGTTATAGACAACGGAACCATCGGGCTGGATGATCTCTTTCGAAAAAGCTTCATCATAACCGAACGCAATCACATCTCGTGTAGGAGAAGGAGGATAGACGGTTACTTTGAAATGGCCATATCTTGTTTCATTTTCTTGACTGAAAAAAGGCCAATAAAACTGAGCATAATCTTCATATACTTTCACCCCATCCTGAATCGTATAGTGAAGTTGGACCGTAATCGTCTCATTATTTCCTTTACGATGAATGTTATAATATTCGCCTTCACGTTCTACAATTAGTGGTACTCCTTGTTCTAACGCTGAAAAATTCGTAATGTCAGTGTCTTCTTGTGAAATAAGTAATATTCACTATCAAAAGCATAGGTAAACGTTTCTTTCACTTCAACGTTTCCATTGCTTTGCAGGTGAGCTTTGATTTCAACATTAGGTATCGTAAACTCAACGGCTAAACTTTGCATCGAAAATAAGAATAGTAGTGCAATGATTAGTAAGATTGCTAGATTCATTTTTTTCAAATTCTTCACCTTCTTTCTTTACGTATTACGAATGAACTAGCGAAATGGTTTCAAATCATTTTTAGTGAACGGTGATCGAACTTCAGGCGACTACTCTATTGACAAGGAAAGAGAATGTATGATAAATTTATCTCGAATTAAAGATAATTTAAATCAAGATATTATTAGGTAAATAATTATTAGAAAAACAATAGGGAACATCTTAAGAAAAGTAGCAAATATAAAATATAGATTATAAATGGGAGGACCATCTAATGAATAACTTAAAAGGATTACACCACGTAACGGCGATTACGAGCAGCGCTGAGAAAAATTATGAGTTTTTCACGTATGTATTAGGCATGCGATTAGTGAAAAAGACAGTAAACCAAGATGATATTCAAACATATCATTTATTTTTTGCCGATGATAAAGGAAGTGCCGGTACGGACATGACGTTCTTTGATTTTCCAGGCATCCCAAAAGGGTCACACGGGACAGATGAAATTTTTAAAACATCGTTC
Organism: Alkalihalobacterium sp. APHAB7; assembly: GCF_048323755.1. Taxonomy (NCBI): domain Bacteria; kingdom Bacillati; phylum Bacillota; class Bacilli; order Caryophanales; family Bacillaceae; genus Alkalihalobacterium; species Alkalihalobacterium sp. APHAB7. The sequence goes on along the minus strand of NZ_JBLWFS010000014.1, from coordinate 28,247 downwards.
CGCGTTCCAACCGATGCAGCATTAGATTATTGGGTAAAACGTTTTGATCGCTTAGAAGTAAAGCATACAGGTATTCAAGAACAGTTCGGGAAAAAGACATTGTCGTTTGTTGATTTTGATGATCAACAATATCAATTGATTTCTGATGAATTCAACAAAGGTGTTGCATCGGGTACGCCGTGGCAAAAAGGCCCAATCCCGCTAGACTATGCGATTACTGGCCTAGGCCCATTATTTATTCGTGTAGCTCATTTTGACTTTTTTAAGGAAATGCTTGAGAAAGTATTGCTGTTTAAGGAAATTGACCAAGATGGTTCCGTTCATTTATTCGAAGTGGGTGAGGGAGGCAACGGGGCACAAGTGATTGTGGAACATAATACCGTTCTTCCACAAGCGAGACAAGGATTTGGAACGGTACACCACGCAGCTTTTCGTGTTGACGATCGTTCGGAATTAGAGGGATGGGATCAACGCCTCCGTAGTTTTGGCTTTCAAACGTCCGGTTTCGTCGACCGTTTTTTCTTCGGATCATTGTATTCAAGAGTTGCACCGCAAATTTTATTTGAATTTGCGACAGATGGACCTGGTTTTATGGGCGATGAGCCGTATGAAACACTCGGTGAAAAACTATCTTTACCGCCATTTTTAGAGCCGAAGCGGGAAGAAATTGAAAGATACGTGCGCCCAATTGACACCGTTCGCAGTACAAAGGAATTTGTGAAAGAATAACATAGCATTCAGAATCCGTAAACTGGACTCAGTTGAAATCATCCCTACATTCAGGTGTAGTGATACTCTCTTAGCAGTGCCGACACATTTTAGACAATAAAATCACCAAATCGGACAATAAAAATAAAAAACGGACAATAAAACCCTGGTTTCCGACAATAAAATTTCAAATCGGACAATAAAACAAGAATTCGGATAATAAACCAAAAAAAATAGCCCCAGGCAGCTCCAACCAAAAGAAAAGCGTGTTCATCGAGGTCGATGAATACGCTTTTCTCTAGTAAAACTAATAATTTACCGCTCTAACAACTATTTAATAATTAACTCCTAACAAACTATTCTTTAATCTTATCAAAAAGCTCAACTAAATCATCTCGCAAAAGGATTTTCGGAACAGGGTACAGCGGGTTGGCTTCTTTTAGTGCCCGTTCCACCATTAATGGAATATCGCTATCGACAATCCCACTCACTTTTTCAGGAATATTCATGTCTGCGTTCAGCTGCTGGATGGCTGCGATAAATTTCTTTGCCTTTTGTTCTTCAGTATCTCTTTCGTTCGTCAGCTCAATTAAATCAGCTAACTCAGCCAGTGGTTTGTGCACTGCACTACCATAGTATTCGAGGACGTGTGGCAAAATAATCGCATTAGCAAGTCCATGAGGCACCGAGTAAAATCCACCAAGAGTGTGTGCAATCGCATGGACATATCCGATGTAGGCGCGGGTGAACGCAACACCCGCTAAATAAGAAGCTTTCTGCATATGGCTTCGGGCAGTGATATTCGTACCGTTGGTATACGCCTCATATAAATGTTCAAATATTAACTTTACAGCTTCTTTACTGCATTGTATCGTCTCAGTTGTGTTGCTTCGACCGATGTACGCTTCAACGGCATGGGTGAGAGCGTCCATACCGGTCATTGCCGTAATAGAAGGAGGAAGTTTAACCGTGAGCAATGGGTCGAGTACAGCAACATCAGGGATGAGAACACTATCATTAATTGGGTACTTTTCATGAGTTTTGCTGTTTGAAATGACCGCTGCGACCGTTGCTTCACTTCCTGTTCCAGCAGTAGTAGGGACCGCAAACAGAGGCGGGATCTCTTTTTTAACTTTTAATACACCGCGCATTTGTTCGAGACTTTTATCAGGTCTAGCGACACGAGCACCGATCGCTTTCGCACAGTCCATCGGCGAACCGCCCCCAAAAGCAATTAGACCATCACATGCATGAGCATGATACATCTCAAGTGCTTCTTCGATGTTTTCAATCGTTGGGTTTGGGACCGTTTTATCATAAATGACGTAGTTAACGCCATAATCTCTTAAACCTACTAGTAATTCATTCATTAAGCCAAGTGACATAATTCCTTGATCCGTGACAATTAACACATGGCGAATCTCTTGATCTCGTATCATTTTTGGCAGTTTCCTTAAACTGTTTTCACCTTCTAGTAACTCTGGTTTCCGCCAAGGTAGAACAAGCGAAATGATTTTAAACATACTTTGATAGGCTCTGCAATATAGTCGGTACATCACATGACCTCACTTTATTAGTAGTATAGGGGTCGCTTCTACCTTCAATTACAAGCAGGTAAGGCAGTTCGACTAATCTATTAGATCTTTATGTATAAAACTCCCCGAGAAGAACTAAGGACTCGTTAAACCTACCTGTCAATCTATAACATTCTTTTTAAACACATAACTGACTTTATCATAATTCATCTTCTCTTCATAGAAACGATGAGCGTCCGTTCGTTGTAACCCAGAGGATAAGGCGACACTTTCAAAGCCGTTGGTTTTTGCCCATTCCTCAACATAAGCAAGCAGTTTTTCACCATACCCTTTTGATCGTTTATTCTGGTCTGTTACTAAGTCACAAACCCAGAGGAAGCGGCCGTAATATAAAGTGATCATCGGCATAAAACCAATCACCGCAACCACTTCACCCTCATCATATAGACCCGCTAATTTATATTTTTCTTTCTTAGTAGCTTCAGAAACCAATTCAACATAGGTCTCTTGATCAAGATGAGAGCGTAACTGACTCATCACAGGGAAAGCTTCGATCCATTCCGTTTCATTTGATAATTCTTTAATTTGTATTGAATTCAATTCACTCATACTTTCATCCATCCTCCCAATATTCAGTTAGCTATGATTATAGGCATCATACCACTTTCTTGGGAGATTATGTTAAAATATAAAGCTAGATCATGCGAATTTTTTTTAGAGAGCTGTTTAAAATAGTGTTGATTTACGTCCAACAACCCTATGATCGAAAACAGATTTGATAGAAGAGGGGATAAAGTACAATCCATACGTGAGAGGAAAGATAAAAGATGTTCACAACCATTGATTATCTAAAACACGGGAACGAAAGACAACAAAAGGCGTATCACGCGATTACCCATTTACGTGTTATGAAAGATTTAGCTGATTATCAGCCTGTCCTATGTGGAACTATTCCTATTGAAATTGACGTTGAAAGCTCAGATTTAGATCTTATTTTTGAAGTTCATGACTTCACTCGCTTTCAAGAAAAGGTGGTCGCTTTATACGGACAGATGCAGGACTTTAAAATAAGTCAATATCAGATCAGGAACAGACCAATTATAAAATCTAATTTTACATATGAAGGCTTTGAATTTGAGTTATTCGGTCAAGCCCAGCCGGTCGACGAGCAAAACGCTTATCGACATATGATGATTGAACATCATATATTGAACGAGCACCCGTATCTAAAACAGTCTATTATCACGCTAAAAAAACAAGGGTACAAAACCGAACCCGCCTTTTGTAAGGTGCTTGGTCTAGAAGGCGAAGATCCTTATTCGTTGCTATTAAAATACGGGGAGGAAAGAGGGATTATTTAATTGGAACGCCCCTTATTTTTTTAGAATTGAAGTAATGGGAAAGTGGTTAATTTTCTAACTTTCAGGGAAAACTAATCCCATTCATTTAAACGGTAAAAAGTCTAAAACCATAATAGGTCATAGACTATCATTAAAATCATTTGCATTTAAAGTTGTGGCGGAGAAGGAGGGATTTGAACCCCCATATACCTAGACGATATTCAACACATACTTCTCCATTGGCTCCACAGGTAGGACTCGAACCTACGACCGATCGGTTAACAGCCGATTGCTCTACCACTGAGCTACTGTGGAATAACGACAGGTACGTTTTTAATCACATGAAAATCATGACCTGTTGCGTCTAATGATAGTATTGGCAAATGGTCCTTTTTTATGCATTTGAATAAAAAAAACACCTCAACACCGATGGAGGAGGTGCAAGTACTTTTTAGAACCAACACAACTAGCATGAACTATCGCTTTTTTTGAGGAGTATTTTTTTCTCGGTCACTGTACTCAGGATACATTTGATTATCATCATTCGTTTTTACTGTTGCGTCTTTGTTTCCTTTATTATTTTTCATTGCCAGTACCTCCTTTTCCTATTTTAAATTTCAATGTTTATTTTTCAATCTAACCCGCACATTTATCCTAGGGGTTACTTTCCATTCCGGTGCCATATTTTTATTTACAAAAAAAGTATCTGTTTTATTTTTTTTAATGACAAATACTAAAGAAGGCACCTTAAAATGGTCCAAACCTAGCCTCAACCCCTTAGGCGCTATATCCGTACGGACAGGAGTGGAAGTATGTCAGCTAAGGAAAAAAGGAAAACTGTATTTAGAGATAATCAAGACTTGGTCGAAGGCGAAAACGTAAGTGAAGATAATATTAGAGATCGCGATAACTTAGGCCCGTTAAATTCTGAAGAAATTAGATTTGAACATGCAGACGATATTTATGATATTAACCGCGATTGAGTATGTTACTTTGAGCAAAAGGCAATAGAAAAAAATTGTGTTTAGAACTATAGAAGTGAAGTGGAAAAGTAACTAATAGTAAGGAACCAGTCGAATAAGACTTATACCTTTAAAGGAGGTCCTCGTCCTATGGTCAATCTAGATTTCGATAAGTTCAATAAAGTACAAAAAAAGCATGAAGCACACTATTTAGCTGGTGGAGCTAAAAATAAACCTGCTTCCGGAAACTTTCATTCAACTGACCTGAATAGAAGTAAGCCGCCATCTGTTGGAGCAGAGGGAAGAGATGTCTAACTTATTAAAAGAACGCCAAACCGTGTGAAAGCTTATAAAGAAAATGTCTTACTGTGATCAGTAGGACGTTTTTTAGTTTGACTTAGACTGGTATTAGAATGTAACTAAACAAAAAGGGTGTTTTTATGACTATTGCAGATGTTTTTGCGCGAGATGGGCTGTTTAATAGACCAGGCTGCCACAATTAGTCACAAATCAGAGCTGTTAGTTAGTGGTTCCTCCTAAATTCTTCCTCTATCGCTCACCTTTCCGTGCTTTTGGTTCACTCATTCTCCTAATTTTTCCCTCTACCGCTCACGATTCAACGCTTTTCGTTCACACATTCTCCTAATTTTTTCCTCTACCACTCACCATTCACTGCTTTTGGTTCACTCATTCTCCTAATTTTTCCCTCTATCGCTCACGATTCAACGCTTTTCGTTCACGCATTCTCCTAATTTTTTCCTCTACCGCTCACCATTCAGCACTTTTAGTTACTAATTTTCCCTATTTTTTCCTCTAACGTGTACCAATTCTCACTAATCGTCACCAATTTTCGTAATGTTCCTCTCATTGATCCGATTCCTCTCACTACTAAACCGCACCAACGCACCAAAATGAAACTACCAATATATACTAGTCTAATTCTCTCAACCTTAAAAAATAGTTTGTCGATAAAACAAATAGATGGTAGTTTTGCAAATTTTATAAAACAGAAGGGGAACAAACGTATGAAAAGAAAAGTCATCTCTATGCTCATCATCATTTTATTAACGTTTAGCTCATTTCAATGGTTAGTAGAAGCAAACAACGGGAACGGTCGAGGCAACCAGAAGTCAACAACGGAAGAACCCGTCCAATCTGTGGAAACGGTTGAGACCGAATCAATCGAAGTACAATCCACTAACAATGGTAGAGGAAATGGACGAGGCAACAACAAACACTCCGAACCAGTGACAGAACCAACACCTGAACCTATCGTAGAAGAGCCGACTCCTGAGCCAATAGTTGAAGATCCAACACCTGAACCAACTCCAATCGATGGAGATATGGATACGATCACACATGTTGTGCAGTCAGGTGATACACTTTGGATATTATCCGTACAATACCATACAACTATTGATACAATCAAAACACTCAATAACTTAACATCAGATATGTTATTCGTTGGTCAAGTATTATTAGTACCAGCACCTAAAATATCCGAACCAATCGTAGAACCCATTACTGATAACAGAACATTAATGAACCTAGGGTATTATACGAAATACTGGCATACAGATATGACATCATACAATTCGTTAACGAGTTTTCATTCTTATTTAAATACAATTGCCGTTACTTCCTATGATGTGACCGCTAGAGGAACAATTGAAGGTTTTGATGCTAGTGAAGCGGTAACATTTGCTAAAGAGAATGGTGTAGCACCCTTTGTAACAATTCAAAATAAATTTGATCCAGCTATGACTCATACGATTCTTTCAAGCGTGGCGCTTCGAACAACGACAATTCAAAATATGTTAGAGCTAGTGCAAACGAAAGGATACGATGGGATAAATTTAAACTTTGAAAATATGTATGCGTCAGACCGTGCCCTTTTTAACGAGTTTGTTAGAGAACTTGTTGATATTTTTCATGCACAAAACTATCCAGTTATCGTTTCTGTTCCAGCTAAAACAGGAGATTTTCCAACATGGGCGTGGAGCGGAACATTTGAGTATCGTACCATCGGAGAGCTTGCTGATTATGTTCAAGTCATGACGTATGACCAACACGGTTCATGGGGAGCGCCAGGACCAGTCGCAGGATTGAATTGGGTGGAAAACGTACTCAAGTATGCCACTAGTGAAATACCAGCTGAAAAGATCCTGATCGGTTTACCTGCTTATGCCTACGATTGGAATTTAGATCAACCATCAAGTAACCGAGCGATCACTTGGAGAAATGTGAAGAACCTTTTAGCTACAACAAATGCGACAGTACAATGGGACAATCAAGCCCAATCACCATTTTTCCACTATACTGATGCGAATGGCCATAAACATACTGTTTGGTTTGAAAATGAAAAAAGTATTACGTTAAAGACCGAATTAGTTCATAAATATCAATTAGGTGGAGTGTCTACTTGGAGAATGGGTCAAGAAGATGAAAACTTCTGGAAAGCTGTTCAAAAAGGGCTTAACCACTAATCGAATCAAGGGCTTGTCTACTAAAAATAGACAAGCCTTTTTAATTAAGACTATGTTACATTTAGGGTTTACAAGCACGATAATTTTGTTACTAGAAAAACCAACATTTTAGCACGATCTTTACCAAAACCCTCATAACAATACAGGCTTGTACGTTTGTTCATATTGTGTTCATATTACAATCGTAATCTAGAAATTGTAGCCACTTAAGCTTGGACACTCAAACACTAGATTATTATAATAAACATAATATATAAATAGTTCGGAAAACAGAACCATATTATGATTTACGGATCGAGGGGTGGTGAATTACATTTTCTATTGGATTAGAATAAGCTTTTTTCTATCGATGATCACCATTGGTTTAATAGCTTTTCAAAGAACTGATATTTTTAATTTAATCATACAAGCTGATTTTGAAGCTATGCAATTGCTATTGAACGAAAATATAACATTACTTCTAATCGTTACACTCGTTTTAATGATTATCCAAAATGCGTTTACAATCATTCCCCTCATCTTATTAATTTCTTTTAATATGGTGTTGTTTGGATTTTTTTACGGTGTGATTTGGAGCTGGCTAACGAGTGTCTTTGCTGCAGGAGTGATATTTCTAGGGGCGCGTTATATTTTTCAACATCGTCTAGTCGATAAATTGAACACGAATTTTAAAGATAAAATAGAAAGTAATGGGCTATTGTATGTTTTTATCGGAAGAGTGTTTCCATTTGTTCCAACCAGCTTAGTAAATATCGCTTCTGGAGTAAGCTCTATTCACTTAAAACACTTTTTAGTCGCTACAGCTTGTGGGAACCTCATCTACTTTTTTCTACTAGGACTTCTTCCGATGAGTTTAATGAAATTAGGGCTGAATTATTACACGATTGGTCTGCTTCTTTTGGTCATCATTGTTGCGTTTAATATTTATACGTTTTTTATCAAAAAGAATAAGAGCACCTGGACAATCAAATCCTTGTCTAGGTAATACGTTTATACTGAAGCTGAAAACCACCTCATAAGTCGTAATTGTTCCCTACGTCCTTGAGGTGGTTTTCTTATGATATGGGTTACATTTATTGGGTGGAACTGTTATGTCGTTGAAATTTTTGCATTGTTGATCTTTCTGATGCTCGCTATAATGAGTCGGCACAGTAAAAATTTAATAAAGAGCGAACCAAATGAGTGATACCAAGTCCAACCTTTTCTCCACGTAATTAAATCTGAGTACTTTTCAACAACCGTTTCAATTATCGTTTGTGGAATGATGAAAGGAAATAGTTTTAGTATGATGCCGAGTGGGCGGCTATTCAATGTCCACTGATTATAATAAAGCAGCAGCAGTGGATAATGTATAAAATCAAAAGGAAAGTGAATCGCAAATTTCTTCTTAAAAGGCCTTACTTTATATTTCAGATAACCATTTGAAACAAGAAGACGATCTGCAAAGGCATTACCAATACAACCAACGAGAAAAACAATGATCCAATCTTTAAAAGAGCGCTTTACAATCGCAAACGGTAATAATGATAATGAGACTAAGGTAATGATTGAAAGAAGTGTACGCTCTTGTTTTCTGTTCATTACTGACACCTCCAACTTCTTATACTAATAAGGTTGGTTAGATTGGATGAAGTTATACATGTCTTGTCACCGTTGCCATAATAGGAGTTTTATCTTTTTTTTAATCATTTATGGCATTTCGCTGTTGTTTTGTTAAAATAAACATGTATTATTAGAAATTTTTACATAATAACAATTTGAAAAGGGTGTTTTCATGGATTTTTTACAAACAAAACAATTAATACAAGAAAGAAGAAGTATTCGTAAATTTCAGGACAAGCCTGTAGACAAACAAGATATTGTAGATATTATCGATTGCGCAAGGTACGCACCGTCCGATACAAATTCACAAACATGGGAGTTTGTCGTTGTGACGAATAAAGAAAAAATTAAAGAAATTGAAGATATGACTTGGGCTGCCCTTCATGAAAAAGCAGAACAAGCGAAAGAAAAAGGGTTAGAGAAACCAGCGAAACTTCTCGTTCGTTCTTTCGGGCCGTACGCGACAGCGTTTTCGGAAGCACCAGTTCTTATCGTTTGTTTAGCGACGCCATATGAGTCGAAATTCAAAGATAAGATTTTTGATCCAATTGGCTTTGTCGAAGAGGACGTTTGGACCGAAGAAGGAATTAAAAGTAGCTGTCTAGCGGCGCAGAACTTAATGTTAGCTGCTCACGCGAAAGGTTTAGGTACTTGTCCGATGACGGGTCCCGTTTTATTAGCACAAGACAGGCTCCGCGACTATTTGAAAATTGAAGGCCACAAAGAAATTAACATGGTCATTTCATTAGGTCATCCGAAAGACCAACCAAAGACGATGCCAAGAAAACCGGTTGAGGAAATCTTAACGATTGTGGAGTAAGCAAGGTACATACATATTATTTTAAATGGAGGAGTTGTTGCGGCAGCTCCTTTTCCTTTTTTCATACAATGATGGATTGATAAAAATGGACGAATCTATATTGAGAGACCGAACTTCATTTAATGACCGATTAAATTATCGCATTTTACGTTATAATTTTGTAATAGTTTGTAATGTTATTGAAAAGTAGAGCATTTCCACTTCTTACATTAAGATTTTGATAAAATTAATATAATGAATTGAGCGGGATGATAGTATGAGGTGGGGGAACTATGCCTTTCAAAAAGAAACCATATCTTTCTTTTTTTATTTCTTCAGTTGCTTTGTTGGGTGCAGGCTTTACATTTGCGGCTCTTCTCCTGACATCAGATGAAGTCAATGAATCCAGGTCACTTTACTTATTTGAAGACCCCAATGGACCATTAATGATTCCACAGGATCTCCACACATGGAGTGATGAAGAATTGGATAGATATTTTTCAATGACAGAAAGAAGAGAAAATCTACGTAAAAATGTTCAAAACGATTTCGTCAGAACGCATGATTTAACTCTTGACCATTATGAATTTCTTCCTAACGAGATATTATTTAATGGGGAAGGTTCTTATCATGATTTGGCTAGCGTATTAAGCCGGATCATTTCAACTCAATCATACGGTGATATTATTCCATACGCCTACTATAATGACACCAACCAGCGTGTACTTATATTCGATAAAAAAGCGAACGGAGACAATATACTTCACATTCGAAAATACAACGGAGAACACTGGGAGTTTGTTAATCGAAGAAGAACGTCTGGTGTTAAAATGGTCGATAAACACTGGGAAAATGTCATCATTGAAAACGTTCAAAAAAGATAGTCTACTGGCTATCTTTTTTATTGTCGTTAAGATCCGTTTCTGCAACTAATATGGCGCGCCTCACAAAATTTTCACTTTTAAATTTTATACCAATGGGAATAAAATTTAGCGAAAGAAAAAGGTATTCGCTGAAATAAGGAGAAATAAATAAAGTGAACCTTTCATAAGTATTACTTGTCAGAATACTTTGTCGATAAAACTTCAAGGAACCCAACTATATTACATAGCATTGCAAACAAGATCGGAGCAAAGTACAAGAACAAGTTCAAATACGCAAGCAAGATACTGAAAATTCAAAAAATGTTATGTTTCTTACAGAAAGGAGAACGATTATGGTCAACCAAACGGAAGTGCAAACATTAAAAAATTTTATTGGAGGGAAGTGGATCGAGTCCAATACGGAGAAGGTCGAAGCTGTTTACAATCCAGCGACAGCCGAAGTCATTGCAAACGTTCCCATCTCTACATATGAAGATTTAGATCAAGCGGCTAAAACAGCGAAAGAAACATTTAAAGAATGGAGAAATGTTCCTGTCCCAAAAAGAGCTCGTATTTTATTCCGCTATCAACAACTACTCATTGAGCATTGGGAAGAACTTGCACAGTTGATTACGAAAGAAAATGGAAAAAGCTATGACGATGCTTACGGTGAAGTACAGCGTGGCATTGAATGTGTTGAGTTTGCCGCAGGCGCTCCAACTTTAATGATGGGTGAACAACTTCCTGATATCGCAAGTGGAATTGAGTCAGGAATGTACCGTTATCCGATTGGTGTAGTGGGTGGAATTACTCCCTTTAACTTCCCAATGATGGTTCCTTGTTGGATGTATCCTTTAGCAATTGCGTGCGGTAATACGTTCGTACTTAAGCCGTCAGAACGGACACCACTCCTAGCCAATCGCTTAGCCGAGTTATTTCAAGAAGCAGGGCTTCCAGACGGTGTCTTAAACGTCGTTCATGGGGCGCATGATGTTGTAAACGGCATATTAAGCCATAAAGATATTAAAGCCGTTTCATTTGTTGGTTCACAACCAGTTGCTGAGTATGTTTATAAAAATGCAGCAGCAAACGGTAAACGAGTTCAAGCCTTAGCCGGTGCGAAGAATCATTCGATCGTCATGCCGGATGCCGATTTAGATAGCGCTGTAACAAACATCATTGGTGCGGCTTTTGGATCAGCCGGTGAGCGTTGTATGGCTTGTGCAGTTGTAGTCGCTGTCGGAGATGTTGCCGATGAGTTAATGGAACGCCTAAAACGAGCTGCAGATAACATCATAATCGGAAATGGAATAAACAAAGACGTAACACTCGGTCCAGTCATTCGTGATTCTCATAAAGAACGAACCATCCAATACATCGAAATTGGTGAAAAAGAAGGGGCAGCACTCGTTCGTGACGGACGTCAAGATGAAGTTTCTGAAAAAGGTTACTTTGTTGGACCGACGATTTTCGATAACGTAAAGCCTGGAATGAAAATTTGGCAGGATGAAATTTTTGCGCCGGTGTTATCCGTCGTGCGAGTAAACGACCTCGATGAGGCGATTGAAATCACAAACGAATCTGAATTTGCAAACGGTGCGTGCCTTTATACAGATAGCGCTAAAGCTGTGAGAAAGTTCCGCGAAGATATTGATGCGGGAATGCTTGGCGTCAACTTAGGTGTCCCAGCACCAATGGCTTTTTTCCCATTTTCAGGCTATAAAAATTCTTTCTATGGTGACCTTCACGCGAACGGAAAAGACGGGGTTGAATTTTATACACGTAAGAAGATGCTAACCGCACGATATTAAAAAACGAGCACATATCAAAAACATACACAGTAACAGTTAAAGCACAACGATACAACAAGTAGAAAGAGGGACTAAATATTGTTCTTTTACCGGTGCCTCTTTCTACAGCTAAAATTAACGAGGTGAACATTACATGAGTGAAGCTAGTGTTTTATTTGAAGTCAAAAATCAAGTCGGACTGATTCGCTTAAATCGTCCGAAAGTCCTTAATTCTCTAAATGCAGAAATGGTTGATTTACTCAATCAACAATTACAAAAGTGGAAAGATAATACGGACATTTCTGTCGTTTGTATTAGCGGTGAAGGCACAAAAGGATTATGTGCTGGCGGCGATATGCGTTCTCTATATGATCTAAGAGACTCCACCGTCTTAGATTTAGCACGTAACTTTTTCTCAACAGAATACCAGATGGATTTACTAATTCACCAGTATCCAAAGCCCGTCGTTGTGAATATGGACGGAATTGTTATGGGTGGTGGTGTTGGACTTTCAGTCGGTGCAACCTACCGAATTGTAACCGAAAAAACAAAGTGGGCAATGCCTGAAATGAATATTGGTTTCTTTCCTGATGTCGGCGGGAGTTATTTTTTAAATCAAATGCCTGGAGCTGTTGGACGTTATTTAGCCCTTACATCAGGGATCATTAAAGCCGCAGATGTCATGTATGCTGGAGCAGCTGATTACTATATGGCAAGCGAAGATTGGGATAGATTAACAATAGACATTACAAGCACCGATTGGAAATCGAAAGAAGTAGAAGATGAAATGAATCGTTTGCTCAAACGATATTCCCAGGCAATTGACATCAAATCTTCTAACCTAGCAACAGTTCAAGAAAAGATCAATCAACACTTCTCCCATCAAACGATGGAAGATATCATAGCTTCACTACAAAGTGATGCAAACCATGATGAATGGGCAAACGAAACCTTAAATACATTATTAACAAAGTCACCAACGTCTTTAAAAGTAACCCTCCGTCAATTACAAGAGGGCGAAAAGAAGTCATTGGTGGAATGCTTCAAGATGGAATTCATTTTAGGTATGAATTTTATGAGCCTTCCTGATTTTTATGAGGGCGTCCGTGCCGTCCTCGTTGATAAAGATCGGTCTCCAAAGTGGGACCCATCTCGTTTTGAAGACATCTCAGAAGAAGATGTTCTAGCTTTCTTCACGTGGGATAAAGATGACAATCTTTTAACAAAATTTGATACGTTCGCATAAGCACAGGTTTATAATAATAGATTAACAATTAATCGTCGTAGAAATAGAAGTCGAATAAGACTCAGATGGATTGAAAAACAGGGTAGATCAACTGTACAAGGGGGATGCTGTTTTGATGAATGCTTTTTCAAGTGTTTACATGCCAAGAGCTATTTTCTATGGGAGGGAATCTTTAAAAACGGTAGGAAAAGAGACCAAGATAAGAGGGTCTCAAGCTTTGATCATCAGTGATCAAATGATGGCTAATCTCGGTTATGTGAACGAGTGTATACAATATTTGCAAGATGAAGGAATTTCGTATTCTACATATCTTGAAGTCAATACAGAACCCACTAACACGTATGTAGAAGAAGCACTAGAGCTTTCCAAACGAGAAAATTGTGATGTTGTTATCGCTCTAGGTGGCGGAAGTTGTATTGATACAGCAAAAGCCGTTGCCGTTCTTGCAACAAATGGAGGCGACATTGGCGAGTATATCGGAAACAACAAAATAGCAACTGAGAAACCATTACCTTTAATTGCCATTCCGACAACCGCTGGAACCGGCTCAGAAGCTACAGATGTTACCGTCATTACAAATACAAAAACTGATGTGAAAATGATGATTAAGCAGATGGCTTTTTTACCAGAAGTAGCCATAGTAGATCCTTTACTTACGGTTTCTTCACCCAAACATGTAACAGCAGCGACCGGCGTAGATGCTTTAAGTCATGCGGTCGAAGCATTTATTTCGCAACGAGCACATCCTTTCACCGATCATTTAGCTTTATCGGCGATTAAGTTAATTTTCGAAAACATTCGCCAAGCGTATGCAATTGGGGAAGATGTTGTCGCCCGAGAAAATATGGCCCTTGCCGCATTACAAGCTGGAGTTGCTTTTTCCAATGCCTCGGTTTGCCTAGTTCACGGAATGTCACGTCCCATGGGGGCACTTTTCCATGTCCCGCACGGTGTTTCAAACGCGATGTTATTGCCAGCTGTCCTTGAATTTAGTAAAGGCGAGTGCATCGATCGGTTGGCAGAAATGGCGGTTGTCATAAACCCAGACCTGAAAGATATGAATAAAGAAGATTTAGCCGACCGTTTTGTCAAAGAAGTGAAAAAGCTTTGTCATGATTTAAACATACCCAATATGAAAGAGTGGGGCATTGAGCAGCCAGCCTTAGAAAAAGTCATTCATAAAATGGCCCAAGATGCTGTCGCGAGCGGCAGCCCAGCCAACAACCCAAAGGTCCCTGAAGAACACGAGATCATTGAGCTTTATTATGCTTGCTACGACTATAATATGAAGGAAGAACAAAACATTTAAGAACGATTAATGTAAGCCAAAAATCGAAGATGAAGGAGTACGATAGAATGAATTCGTACTCCTTTTTTGCCGTAAAAAAACATTCAATTTATTTACGAATGGAACGGCAGAGTGATCAATTCCTGAAAAACTATGTATCAGCCCACTCGGATAATAAATATTGGCATAAGGTATTATTGTAACACACATAAGGAGGTGTTATAGAGTGTATAACAGTTTTGCGTTAATCGTAGTGTTGTTCATTCTGTTAGTGATCGTTGGTTCAGCATATGTTAAGTACTAAAATTAAATAGGTTCATATAAAAAGACGGTGTCCCGAAAGTCTAGCTTTTGAGACACCGTCTTCAATTTATTACGAAGCAGATTATTACTGATTTTTTCTATGAAACGAACAAACTATAGTAATGAAGCTTTTTTCTAGATTTCCATGAATTTGGGGTTTGCTGGTGACCTTCAATCTCGGTTCACTCATTCTTCGAGGTCTAACAGCACGATTGACGATCCTAATTGAATGTAGACTATAAAGTGGACACGCAATGGAGAGACTTGTAAAAACAAGAATCTAAAATGGAGCGTGTCAAAATGGCTAGAAAATATGATCATGAATTCAAGGAGTACATTGCCAAGTTAGTTGTAGATGAAGGGAACAAAGCAACAGATGTTGCTAGAGAAATGGATATATCCCCCAAAACGATATCACGCTGGGTTAGAGATTACCGTAATAAAATAAAGTTAAATCAAGAGGAGATCAGCTATATCACCCCAAGCGAATATAGAAAACGAGAGAAAGAGTTATTAGATCAAATCAATGATTTAAAGGAGGAAAATGAAATCATAAAAAAGGCGGCGCACATCTTCATGCAAAGCCAGAAGTAATTTTTCAATTTATCTTTAGGCATCGAAAGGAATTTCGAATAGTGAAGATGTGCGCCGTTTTAAAAGTATCTAAAAGTGGTTATTATAAGTGGCTTAATAAGAAAGAGTGTGATTTACAGAAAAAGAAGAAGAAGTTGATGGCTAAGGTTCGAAGGCTTTTCTTTCAATATAGGGAAGTGTACGGAAGCCCAAGGATAACAAAAGAGCTGCATAAGGAAGGGATTACGATTTCAGAAAAAACCGTTGGTAGGTATATGCGTGAAATGGGCCTTCGGGCCATTCCAGAACAGCGATTTGTAGTAACGACAGACTCTAATCATAATAACCCTATATATCCAAATCTATTAAAGCGTAAGTTTAATGCAGAACAAGCAGATCGTGTCTGGGTAACAGATATCACTTATATCTGGACCCTAGAAGGATGGTTATATTTAGCTACTGTTATGGATTTATTTTCACGAAAAATTGTTGGATGGGCTACAGATATAAAGATGACAAAAGAATTGCCATTAAAAGCATTGAATCGAGCAATTACCTCAAGAAAACCTTCAGAAAAGCTAATACACCATTCTGACCGCGGGAGTCAATATACTTCAAACGATTATATTGCACGTTTAAAGGAATGGAATATTCAAATAAGCATGAGTGGTAAAGGTAACTGTTATGATAACGCGTGCATGGAGTCTTTTTTTGCTTCCTTAAAAAAAGAGTTAGTGTATCGTCATAAGTTTGCTAGTCGTGAGGAAGCTACTAAGGAGATCTGGGAATACATCATGAGCTTTTACAATGAAAGAAGAAGTCATTCAAGTATTGGCTATGTTTCACCAAATGAATACGAAAGAAATTGTGATGACAGACCTAAACAAGTAGAAGTAAAAACAGGAGAAACAGCAGCATAAAGACATATGATCACACAAAGCAACTTTACGTGGAGTGGCGGGTATGTTAGCCTTTTGGGCTAGCCACTGAATAATTAAACCAAGTGGCTTCGTGGCTAGGAAGACATACCCGCAGAGGCTCCATGTCAAGTTGCGAGGCAACGAGCAATTCCCTTCTTTGGGTCTTTAACTAAGTTATCGGAATATTACATAATCGTAATACTCTCAAGAAAAATACAATTAGGCTGTAAAACTAAAGAATTTGATTAAATATATATCTCTTAAATTTGTCCACTTTCTTGACAGAAGTCCATAATTCCCGCTTCACTCGCTTTTCGAGAGTCAAACACTTGCACCATTTCCCGCTACTCACTGCCTCAACAACTACCTAAAAATCTACAAAACACTACATCCGAAAAAATACCAATTCAACCGCCACAATTACCATAATGATAAAAAAGGAGAGTCCAGTTTTATACAAATCCGACTTCGTAATTTGACGTGCTTCGCCAAAACATAGGTTACCGTTAAATCCTCTAGACACCATCGCTTGAAAGACCTTTTCGGATCGATCGAGCGATTTCAGCAATAACGCACCTGTCAGCTGTCCATAAATCTTTAAATTTTTTATGCTGACACCACCATTAAAAAAGCGAGTTTTCAATGCAAGTTGCATTTTTTGGATGTCATCCAGAAACATAAACACATACCGATACGACAATAACAGGACTGAAATCATGATCGGAGGCACTTTTAAATGTGCTAGGCTATTCATGAATTGATCGACGGATTGGGTTTCAAGAATTATCGTTAAAATCGTCATTGATGTAACTGCCTTTAAAATGATGAGGAGGGCAAAAGCCACACGGTCAGGGTCAAGCGGAAAACCGCCACCAAAGACGAGCGGGATCGTCATCAAGAAAATAAATGGTGCGATTAATAAATACCGTTTGAGTAAAGTAAGAAGCGAAATACCCATCACGAATGAAACAACAATGGAGACCGAGTAAGCAATAAGTGCAAACGAAACCGTATGAAGACTAATTACTCCAAAAATATAAATAATCGCAGCCATCAACTTTGCTCGTGATTCCCACCCTAACGCCCATTGTGAAATGCCCTCAAATTCTGCTAGTGTTTCTTCCTGTCCAAATGGCATCACTATCACCTATTTCGTCTGAATTTCATCCGACTTGTATCTATAAAAATGTGCACCCATCAAGCTACGTTTCTTCAAAGAAAGTCGGCCGAAGCGCATATAAATATTTAACGGAAAATCCGGTTAACACACCTTCTAAAAGAGCAAGCGGAAAGTACGCAAAGACCACAATGTTGATAACCGAAAAAGTTCCTTCCGTGTACCGTTGATCCGATAATATAAGCAGAAGAATTAATAAAAACACTCCGCCTAAAACCGCGCCAAAGCCTGCAGAAAATCCTTTAAGGAAATGAGGCATTCCTTTAAATACCTGACTCATAAAATATACGAAATAAGCCGGAAGCGACATTAATAATGTGTTAGCACCTAGCGTACTTAATCCTCCATGCTGGAACAACGCGGCTTGAAGAAGTAACCCAATAAAAATACCGATGGGAGCTCTTCGCCCTAAAGCTAAACCGAGAAAACCGCTTAAAAGTGGATGAATGGAAGTGGGTCCTACAGGAATATTTATCAAAGAAGACACAAAAAAAGCTCCTGTAAGTAGACTAATTTTCGGGATTTCCTCTTCTTTAATACCCTTAAGAGAATAGGCTAATATTCCAATGGCTCCCGCTGTGGTTGCTACTGCTACTGAAAAACTAAGTACGCCGTCTGCGACATGCACAATCATCCATCCCTTCATTGGACCCTTTTCTTGCTTATTTATATTGTTTTTATATGGGAAGTATTCAGGTCTTTTTGTACTTCAAGTGAGCTCAAAAGCTTGTCCTATCAAAGTAATGTTCAATACATAACAACCAGAAGTAGGAATTATATAAGCCACATCTTCAGACAACGCAACCTCTAAAAACCTCTTTTAAAAAATTAGACCTTTTCCAATGATTTAAAAGAGGCTTAGGTGGTTACCTCATAATGCCGAACATCTTCATAAGCGGGCTTACTTGATTGACAACACCCATTACTTGTTGGACCCCATTGCCTATTTTTGCTAAGTCGTATTGCCCCTTATCATTTTTAAATAAATTTTGTAATCCTTGAGGATGTTGGCCAGGCCCAAGAAATTGGTGAGCTTGAAACGGATTCATTTGAGCTTGGTTCGGTTGACCTTGAAACGGCATCATTGTATTTGGATTGGGTTGACCTAGTGATGATTGCATCGGTCCTGGATTCGGCTGCCCTAGCGATGGCTGCATTCCTCCTGGATTGGGTTGGCCTAGACCAAATAGTTGTTGTAAAGGACCAGGAGTAGAATGACCGAACCCTCCTGCTAAAGGTGGCTGCATTTGTTGAAAGGGTGAACTATTGAAAAATCCGGACTGAAAAGGATTTTGTTGTTGATAGGCTTGATTGGAAAAATCAAACGGATTAAAGCCCATGGGGTTAGGACTGAATGGATTAAAACCAGACGGATGGTTTCCAAAACTTTGCCCAAATTGCCTTTTGCCAAATGGAAACATAAGATCCTCCTTATTCTTTATCTTACAAATGAAGTCAATTTCGTCCATTAACATAAACTATTCGACCCAGTAGAACAACGACACGGCATATACCTAGTTCACTAGGGTAAGACGCTTACAGTAGGGTCACAGCAATTGTTAACCCCCCGAAAAAGAATGCTTGGTCATTGAAAGGGATTACATGCACGGCGATTACCTAGTAGGCATACATATAAGTGAATAATGAACAGGGGGTGCTTATGAATAAATCGGGTATAACGACGAATTGGGATCGTTCCGTTCATGATTTGTTAGGTGAAGACTTTTCACAAGAATTTCCAGCATTAGTTAAGAACCATGCGGAAGTACTGGCAAATATTTACGAATCAGGGAAGGAACTGATCTGTACATTTTCCTTACCAGGACTTAAAGAAGAAGAGGTTGATATTTACGTAGAACATAACCTTTTAGAATTGCGAGGGACCTTATCTGTCGATGATCGAGACTTTCGATTAGTTCAAGAGGGAATTCTACAAGGTCCAATCAAACGCACCATTGAATTACCATACCCTGTTTTCGAGGAAAATGTTCAATTTAACTACGAAAGAGGATTACTGTCGGTGTACTTAAAACGGAAACCTCGGTCTACGTCAAGAAAGAAAAAGTCTAGGGATCATTTGTAACTACTAAAAAAAATCAGCTTGTTAAGCTTATACCCTTTTCGTTAGTTGGTATGGAAAAATATTTACAGAATATAATGTCAAAGTATGGATGAATAGGTAGAGCATAGACGAACCAGCAACTCAGAAATTCAAAAAACGGTGGTGATGTGAGTGGGTTTCTTTGATAACCACGGATTAAGCTACAGACAGAAAAAAGCCCTGGAAAGCGAGCGAACGACAGACTTACTCGGGATCGAGCAGGCGGAAAAAGAAGCCAAGATACCGGAAGAAGAAAATATGAAAAAATTAAGAAGGTCTGTAGAGTACGGCTTAGAAGCAGCTCCTTCCATTGGCGACAGGACGATATCCACCTTTACTAGAGAACCTCGTCCTGCCTACGCAGGGATCCCTACTTTTTTAAGGTCCCCATTTTTAGAAGATGTACGTAGAGTTGGAGAATATGATGTAGCCTTTATCGGTGTTCCTTTTGATATTGGAACGACCTATCGTGCAGGCGCTCGCTTCGGTCCTGAAGCGATGAGACGGATATCAAAGCTTTACACGAGTTATAGTTATGAAAAAGGCGTGGATTTAGCAGAATCCTTAAATATGTGTGATGTTGGGGATGTATTTACCATTGCGAATATCGAAAAAAGCTTTGACCAAATTTACAAAGCCGTTTCTCATGTTTTTGCTCAAGGCACATTACCTGTCATGTTAGGTGGGGACCATGCGATTGGCTACCCATGTGTTCGAGCGATTGCAGACGTTCTCGGTGAAAAAGTCGGAATCATTCATATGGACCGCCACTTAGATTTACAAGAGACGGATATGGATGAACGGATGCATACAACCCCTTGGTTCCATGCGACAAATATACCAAATGCACCGCCTGAAAACTTAGTTCAAGTTGGGATTGGCGGTTGGCAAGTCCCAAGGGAGGCCGTTCAAAACGTTCGGAAGTTGAATACTACAGCGATCTCTATTTTCGACATTGAAAGATTAGGAGTAGAGAAAGTCGCCGAAATTGCACTTGAAAAAGCATGGCAAGGCGGAGCAAAGGCCGTTTACTTAAGTGTAGATATTGATAGTTTTGATGCGGGGTTTGTACCAGGAACAGGGTGGCCGGAACCAGGTGGATTTTTACCACGAGAAGGGTTGAAGTTCTTAGATATTGTTGCTAGAGAAGGAATTTGTGGAATGGAGCTTGTTGAAGTTTCACCACCATACGATGTGAGTGATCAAACCGCACTATTGGGAACACGTTGTATCGCCGATGTATTAGCCTCAATGGTAGATGCAGGGAAACTGGGCAAAAAGTTTACATGATCAGAAGGGCCGGTGAAACAGCCGGCCTTTTATTATAGGATGTGAAACAACCTGTACATCTTTGGTTTACTGTTATGTTAACGGTCAGGGTGAATACAAATAATGTAGAAGGGAGGGCAGATGAATGCATGCGATTGATATACAAGACTTAGCCTTTGAATACCCAGACTCAACCAAGGCGATAGATGAACTTTCTCTACAAATCCCAATAGGCTCAAAGGTTGCCATACTAGGACCGAATGGAGCAGGAAAATCAACATTATTACACCATTTGAACGGCTTAAAACTACCACAAAAAGGTACAGTCTCAGTTATGGGGATACCATTAACTAAGAAGAGTGTAAAAACGATAAGACAAAAGGTTGGGCTTGTCTTTCAAGACCCGGATGACCAAGTATTTTCAGGAACAGTTTGGGAGGATGTCCAATTTGGACCTAGGAACCTAGGTTTAACCGAACAAGAAGTAAAAGAAGTTTGCGAGGTGGCTTTAGGTTCTGTCGGAATGCTCGAGTTTAAATCCAAGGCACCCTATCACTTAAGCTATGGGCAAAAAAAACGCGTTGCAATTGCTGGAATTTTAGCCATGAAACCTGATGTCGTTATTTTGGATGAACCGATGGCTTATCTCGATCCTAAAGGTCAAGATGAGGTCGCTGGTCTTTTACAAGGTTTAAATTTTATGGGAAAAACGATTATCTTATCGACTCATGATGTTGATTTCGCAGCCGCATGGGCAGACATTATTATTTTGATGAAAGACGGAAAAGTATTGATGACAGGTGGACCTGAATTATTGGTAGATGAGGAATCGATTAGAAAAGCAAATTTACATTTGCCGAGAATTGCACGGTTATTTAGGATGATACCTAATTTTGAATGGGATCGGTTACCGATCAATGAACAGGAAGCTGTTCGTTTGCTTTATAGTGTAATGCAATCCACAGAAAATGCCAATTATTAAATCGACTCCCCACCTTCTGATGACAAAACGGACAATTATATTTGTGCTTGAGGTTGATCAATCACATCAGGGTCGTTCGCAATATTTGCATTGTTAAACTGCAATGGACTAAAGTTCGCATCGCCAGGTTGTAAATAACCGCTATTAAACTTAGAGTTTGCCTGGTGTCCTTTATGGACAACGTTACCGAAGTTGATGGATGCGTTATTTGCTGATTGATTGATTCTAATCCCAAGTATGTTATTCATATGTGTCAAGAACATAATCTCCCCCTAACTTCCTTGATACCCATATCGTATGTTGTAAAAAGAAGAATGACACTCGTTCATAAGCAATTGGCCTAAAAATTAGGATGGCAACACACCCAATGGTTGAATAGAGATATAGTGTTGTATTAAATATTGGGAGGTAATTAAATCGTGAGAACACATCATTGCCAGGCAGGAGAAACGTTGTATCTTTTAGCGGATCATTATAAGGTAGACCTTGATATGTTGCTAGATTTAAACAAACATATTCAAGATCCTACTAATATTATGGCAGGAACACAAGTCTTTATCCCAGATCAAGTGATGGGCGGAATGATGCCTGACATTAATGGGGGCAAAGGAAATGTTTGTGCACATGTACCAGAAGACCCCGTACAATACGTGCAATTACAATACACTCAATGGCCGTCACAAGATTATGCAGTAGGCTATGGAAGCCATACAACTCTTACGCCAGGCTATTATGGTTGGGAAACGATTCACCAACGCCAAGAACCGGAACCGATCATAAACGATCAGCGCCAAGCAACTCCTTCTCAAGAACATCATCCTCAAGTCAACTACCAGCAGTATTCGAATTATGCTTACCCTAATCAAACTCAAGTAAATACAGGCTTCTATTCGTACCCAAATTGGAACGGTCAATACATGTATAATCAGCAAAGGTATTATTAATCGTAAACTTTTACACCAATTGAAAATAGGCGTGGAGCATCCTTACAGCCTCCATGCCTTTTCTCTTGCCCTCATTATAATTGTTACTACATTAGGAATTACCCAAAGTATTATGTATTTTACCTGCTTTACGTACAGGCACCGCCCAAATGAAAATACATACTAATACTTATAAGGAAGAACAGGAGGGATTAGATTGAATAATCACTTACCGAATGGATGGCAAAAGATGATACCTAAGTTTCTTGGTGATGATTTTTTCTCCAACTTTGACCAGATCAACTTTCAAAATGTCGGTACAAAAGTGAACATCTATGAAAATGGAAATGAACTTTTATGTGTCTTTGCCTTACCCGGCTTAAAGTTAGAGGATGTTGATATTTACACGTATGAACGTACATTAGAAGTGAGAGGAACCATTCATTCGAATTTTAACGGATATCGCTTAATTCAAGAAGAGTTTCCGCAAGGTCCGTTTAAGCGAACGATCGAATTACCATTTCCGGTGCGCGAAGATAAAATGGACGCTGCTTTCCAACGTGGTTTATTAGTCATTCACTTACATCGATTAATCCGTCCAAATCAATTGAGACAAAAAGTACAGATAAAGAATTTAGATGATGAATAAATCAGCTTGTCTGAAAGCTGGCACCTTTTAACGTTAAGTAATTATAAATGGATAGCAAAGAAGTACATTCTTGCGTAAAGGCTCGCCAATCGGCGGGTTTTCTTTATTGTATAACACCTATTTGAATCTAAGTCATACCACGAAACGTGCGAGGAGGGTTTTAATGATAAATTATAACTCCTGCTCATAAATATGAAAGAGTAATGATGATTTGTGGAGGGAAGATATGAGAAAATTTAAATTATTAATTATTAGTGGACTGATTACGAGTAGCTTAATTGCCTGTAACAACAATGATGTAGGGACAGAGACGACTGAAGACGTAGTAGCTAATGGAGGGGAAGCACTCCAAGAAATTCCTCTAGAAGATGAAGAGATTATGGATAACGAAGACGCAGAAATTGATGAACTAAATGAAGTCGAGGAAGAAGAAAACGATGGGATCGGTCACCATCATGAATTACCGTATGAATGGCGAGGAAGTTATAATTTAGCAGATGGTACATATACTTTACAGCTAAATAAAAATGAGTATGGGGATGAAACCATGCTGATTGCATTCATTATGGAGAATAGCAATATTCATGATTTAGATCATCATGCAGCCCACTTGATGGAGGCAGCAGCAGAAGAGGTGAACGAGGAGGAAACGTTTGAAGCAAAACATGAGTACGTGTATCTATTGCCATTAAACGAAGACGAAACCACATTTACGTTTACGATATCAAAAAGCGGCCAATATGCTCTTTACTTAGAACACGATGCTGAAGAATTTGACCTGGAAATAATTAATGATAATGGCAATATAGTTGCTGTAGAAAATGTAAGGCAGTTCGAGGGGCATGATCACAGCCATGACCATGATCATAGCCACGATCACGACGACCACGACCATGAGCATGAAGAAGATGAACATGATCACGACCATTAATCTACTTACTACGAGGCTGCTTCTAATGACAGCCTCTTTTCACATTATATCTTACAGAGAAAGAAGGGGTACGTTGATTAGACCTATTTGGACCTGTACGCTAATGACTTTTTTATTTCTGTTTATCGGTTTTCATACTGTATCTGCTCATAAAATGATCATCATTCCCGAAGATGACGGGACACTGAAAGTTCTCTATGAAGATGGGAGCTTCTCGACTCGTACAGTAGTTACGGTTTACGATAAAAAAGGAAATGAGATTGATAGTGGTCCTCTAGATGAACATGGTGCATTCTACTTTGACCGTGACGAGGCACACTTTTTTGTAGCAACAGATGGTCTCGGTCACCGCACCGAATGGACCATTGGGGAAGACGTTGTTGTTCGATCCGACCCACACCGGTGGCTGATTGGCGGATCTGTATTCACGGTGTTTAGTGCAATTTCCTATTTCTTTTACAGACGGACGAGGAAACGAAACAAGAATGAACCGATAGCATAAATCGGTAACAAAGTGTACGAGATGACATAGACTATCGCATAAGTTTACATGGTTGTCAATCCTTATTAGGCTCATTACTGGATGACTCTCAGTTTGTAGAAGATATGATGGATATGGAATAAAAAACAGTAAAAAAGTAAAAAAAGTACAGCAAATGTATTGCCATTGAGGCAATACATTTTTCATTTTTCGAGGCTTAGTTTATTTGTGTTAGGTGAAAGTATTTAGAAACCTTGTTCATGTGTCTAAACCATTTTTGGACCTTTTGCATAGGGTATTAGTAGAAACAAAGAAGGGTGGTGTTAAGAATGGGTTACGGACATGGAGTAGGCGGCTTCACTTTAATCGTCGTGCTTTTCATCTTGCTAGTTATCGTCGGAGCATCTTGGTGCTAAAAATGAAATAGAGAACACACTATAAGTTAAGAACACACGAAAACGCTAAGTCATCTTACGATGCTCTTAGCGTTTATAGATTATAACCAGCTCAAACAAATAAAATACTTACGAGTAGCATAAGTATGTAAATCTAATTATGCTTTTAAATTAAAAATTATTGCGGGGTCTGGTTTGAAGGTTTAGGTTGAATTTCAAAATTATCCAATTTCTCTAACTCTTCCATTTCCATCTCATTTTCCTCGACATCATTGACATTGATGCCCTCAAAATCCTTCAATAATTTCTTTAAATTTTCTGGGTCTGTTAGTGCTGTTATTCCAATATTCAATGTCCCCGATAAATCTTCAACAGCTAATTCTTGAATTTTATAATTGATATTTTCGATGTTAATCGGTTGAAGGTCTCCTAACTTTTCCTTTAACTCTTCGTTTTCTTCCTCAACTTTTTCTACTTTTTCTTTTAGCTCTTCGAACAGTTGATAAAAGTTAGGCAGCTCGGGCTTCACTTGTACTTTAGGCTGCTCTTCGTAATGATCGTTATTTTCTCCTTCATGACTATGAATATCACCGCTCATTTGATACCTTTCGTTCATACCTGACCACTCATTCATACCAGTTGATTGAACCATTGGATACGCCATATTATTCATCTGAGGTAGATTGTAGTTTGGGAAGTAGGTTTGCTGCTGTGCCCACATTTGCTTAGGGCAATAATAGGAAGCGTATGGAGTATAGTTCCGAGAGCAGTAATAAGGCCGTTGATAATAATAGTAAATAAATATCACCCCTTTAAAAAAGAACTCTTACCTAAGAGTATGTTTAAGGGGTGATAAATTTGCCTAACAAATTTCGGTTTTGTTTTCGTATCTTTTGTTTTCATAGGACCAAATCTAGCCTGGAGGTAAGTTGATCGGGGGGAGATCAACAATTTCAATTGGATTATTTTCCTCTTCTTCCTCTTCCTCGTTATTGGGTTCAACTTCTTCATAATACGGCTTTGGTAATTTGAAGGTACTGGCCCGGTTATCTGAAAAAATTTGTTTTCCAATATTGAGTGAACCAATCGTACTCAAGGAATTAATGCGAATGTTCCTTATATTTATTTGCATCATTTTTCAATCCTTTCATGAAAAGATTAGATTTGTGCCTGTGGTTGGTCTTTTACATCAGGATCGTTTGCTATGTTGGCATTATTAAATTGAAGAGGACTGAAGTTCGCATCACCCGCCTGATAGTAGCCGACAAACATTTTGATGTTTGCTTGGTGGCCTTTATGGACTGTATTTCCGAAGTTGATCGAGGCATTGCTAGAGGCCTTATTAATTCGAATTCCCACGATATTATTTACATGTGGCACACTGACGCCCTCCTGAATTTTGTCTTTACTCTAATCCTATGCCCAAAATTAGGTGAATGTCACAGTGTACAAGTGTAAAGGAGAAGAATCGTAGCAGACTAAACGATTTACTACTCACCTCTTAGCGCTTTGTAATACCCTTCATAATTAAGAGGTTCATTTTTTTCTAGTACTAGCTCGATATATTCCCTTAAGCGCTTGTTTTGTTGAAACATTTGTTCATTAGCTGCCGTTAAATATTCGATTTTTTTCTGAAATGAACTCGATGGATCAATTTCACATGTGTCGGTCGGTAGCGTTTGAGTTTGTTTTAATTGTTGAATCGCTACATGGGTTTTATCTAACTGTTCTATGAGAAATTCTTTATCCTTTATATATAATTTTTCAAGTTGCTCAAGACGCTTTTCTAATTTCAGCAAACGTGGATCAGACATGAAAAAACCTCCATTTGAACATATGTCTTCTACTTAATGATGTATGAGAGAGGTAAGCCTATTATTCATTAAACCTAGTACGTGTAAATTGGATTGATCCTCGTTCAAAAATAGAATACACCACTAAATAAAAAGCCTAAAGATCACCAAACAGAACGACCTAAATCTCTTTTTCCTATGTTTAGTAGGACAACAATCTATTTTGCTATGGTATAGGGAAGTCTACCTACACATGGTTGTCCGGGCATACATAACTTATACAAGAAGACGAGTAGGAGGAGGCGATCATAAGATGAGGAGGTATGGTCCTTTTACGAAAATTGGTAGCTTTAAAATTAATGAAGTATCCAAAGGAGCCTCAATTAACTTCGGTCCAACCATTCATAAAGGACATCAAGCGAATTCAAAGTTCCAAGCAGGCGAATATATTATTGGTGATGAAATCGTGTTCGATTTCTGTAAAGGGAACGGTGAGGAAAACGAAGAAGAAAACGAAAATAACGAAGAAAAGGAAGAATGCCCGAAATTTGAAATGAACAAATATATGATTAATAAATATGAGAAAGATATAGATCAGGACGAAGATGAAGACGCACACGATAAAGAAGAGAATAATGCCAAAGAGGACAAAATAAAGAAAAATAAAATAAAAAAAACACCGAACAAGAAATGTAAAGTAAAATGGAGAGAGTTTGAACCAGATATTGATCATCACTTGGATAAATTAAAAATAATATGTAAGAAGAAAAAGAAAAGATGATGTAAGAATTGCTCTTTAATATGGTACCTGTATTTAGCATACTTGAAGAAGATTGTTATATGTACAGGTACCATTTCATATTGTACTAGCTGTAGCGTTACATACCTATTTTTTATTGAAATGAATGATTCAACGTCGAATTCATCTAGCTCGTCATAATCTAACTATCGGTTGGCGGTTTTTTATAGTTTATTCGGTTAATCCTTATACTTTATAGTCTATATCGTCTAGGCCCCCTTATTTCGGACACGTCCTCGCGTTTTCTTTTATATCCATAGGTTTTCATTTCAGTGTAAGCAGGTAGAGGGAATTGTCCCCTCTTATTATCCTCAAAAAATACCTCTTGCCAC